>CAJTVH010000052.1 GCA_910579745.1 uncultured Clostridia bacterium
GAAAAGACGAAGGTTCCGTCTTTTGGGGTTTCTCTTGAAAAGGACGTTATGTCTGTAGGGGGTGTTGACAGGGAAGTCAGTAAAATTATGAAAAACGGCGAGAACTTTTTGAGGCTGAGGGATTTGGAAGATGTCTTGAATATTGTTTATGATAGTTTTACTAAAAAGGTAAGCGTCTATAAGAAATGATTTATTCTTTTACAATGTTTTTACAATATGGTGAGGTGTAATTTTAGAAGATTGAGGTTTGTAATTTGCTGCTGACGCTAAGGAAAAAATAATTGTGACGGTTAATATTAATGGGTTTAATTTTTGCCAAATGAGAAAAATTGTTGACGTTCTTGGTAGTAATGTGACGGCGAGTGAAAAAGGGGAGGTGTATGTGAGGCATAAATAAATTTTAAAATTACATATATTGTTCTTATTGTTAGTATAATAAAATTCTTTATTGAACATATAAGTAAAAAAATTATAGTTAATGTATATAAAGTAGTCTAAATACTAAAAGGAACTATATAAAGGACTATTGACAGATTTTAATTAATAGTATTATTTGTTACTTTAAAAATGGTATTAAACACAATATAATGTATTTATATAGATTTATACACAAAAAGATGTTGTATTGTAGAAAAATTACATTTTTAAGGAGGATATGGCTATGTATAAAAATACTATTATTTATGAAATCAATGAAAAAAATCTAATTGGGGAAGATGGAGAAAATTATATAAGTTTCGGAGTGGATTGTTTTGAGATTGAAAATGGTTTTAAAAAACTTGTAAATCAGGTTATTGATGTTTCGATGAATTTACATAGAGTGCGTGGATTTGTTGATAAACTTAATGAGGTAAAACTTTCACCAGAGCATTTATATGATGCTGTTGAGGATTTTGTTTACGGAAAATAATAAAAAAAATAAAGAAGTCTGTTTTTTGCAGACTTCTTTATTATGAAATTTATTATTAATTTTTTTTGTTGTTACAGCGTGTAAAAGTTCCGTTTCTTAACGTATTCAGTAGATGAAGTTATAGTAAAATTTTTTCCTCTGTTTCTGTACCATTCGGTAAAAACTCTGTTTAACGTAAATGATATAATAACAAGTACATTAGCGCGGATTGCCGCGTCAGGCCAAGTTGAGTAAATTTCGCAAGAAGCTACGTTTTTTATATAGCTTTTAAACTCAACATAATAATTGGGGGCTGAACTGTCGTTTGGCGAACCGTCGTGAACAACGATATATTCAGGAATAACAGGATAATCTAAAACGACAAAACCCGTTTCCGGTGGAAGCTCTTTCTCACTCTCCTCAGGGATTTTTTCGGGAAAGTCTCCCCACAAAGTAGGGTCGTCTATATTTATATTTCCTTCGGCTTCCTCTGTTTCTAAAGGAAGCAAGTTTACGTTTTGAATCGCCAGAGTATTAGCGAAAATCTGAATACCGTTAACTTCTGTAGGAATAAAACCATTTGCTGATATTGTCACATTATATGTCGAAAAAGGTTTTGGCATATCCGGACTGAGAGAATAATCTATTGGAGGAGCTTCCAGGGATATAATTTCTGTCTGACCAGATGAATTAGTGGTAAATAAATTTTCACCGTCCGGCAATTCTGAAAATGTTACTCTGGCGTTTTCTATGGGTATAGCTATAGATGTATCATATACACCTATTTGTAAACCTCCTCGTTGCGTTTGCGTAGTTTCCACTTAATATTCCCACCTTATTTTATTTATAATACTATTTTATTTTTTATAGCTTGTTGTTGTTCGGTAAATGAATTAACTTATAAAAATATAAATTTCATTATTATTGAAAATGTTGGTTTATTGATATATAATATACATATGTTTTTTTGATGTGCGTAGTTGTTTTTAGTGTACGAGCGTATTATAGGTAACTGTAATTATTGGAATGGATTGATATTTTATGAAATTTATTGAATGTGAAAACGTTAGTTTTTCTTACTCGAATAATAAAACATCGGACAAAAAAAACGCTGAGTCGGAAAGAAATGTTTTGGCGGTTGACCGTATTGACTTTGACGCTATAGAAGGTGAATTCATCGCTGTTTTAGGACATAACGGTTCTGGCAAATCAACTTTCGCTAAACTTATTAACGGTATTTTTAGGCCTTCGGAGGGCAAGGTTACGGTTGACGGGCTTATTTCCGACGACGATAAGAATATATGGGAAATAAGGAAAAACGTTGGTATGGTTTTTCAAAACCCAGACAATCAAATTGTCGCTACTATTGTCGAGGAGGATGTCGCCTTTGGCGCGGAGAATATTGGAATTGAAAGCGGTGAGATTATTGAGAGAGTAAAAAAATCTCTCGACGCTGTTGATATGTCGGAATACTCTAAAACGGCGCCCCATCTTCTCTCAGGAGGACAAAAACAAAGAATAGCCATAGCGGGCGTACTTGCTATGAAGCCAAAGTGTATTATACTTGACGAGGCGACCGCTATGCTTGACCCTATCGGTAGAAAAAAGATAATTGACATTATAATGAGGCTTAATAAAGAAGAAAAAATTACGGTTATTTTAATTACGCACTTTATGGAGGAGGCTCTTCTCGCTGACAAGGTATTTATTATGGAGAGCGGAAAGATTGTTATGAGCGGAACGCCCAGAGAAATTTTTTCTGAGGCGGAAAAGATAAAAAGGCTTGGCCTTGACTTGCCGGCGGCGGCGGCTATTGGATATAATTTAAGAAAATATGGAATTGATATTGACAGAAATATTATATATGAGGATGAGTTTGTCAATTACGTCATTAAGAATATAAAATTAACTTCTAAAAACAAGGTGGCTTCAAGGTCTGAAAAAAGAAGGGTTTTTAACGATAAAATTATTGAGGTTAAAAATGTCTCATATATTTATAATGAAAGTTCGGCTTTTGAGAAAAAAGCGATTAAAAATGTAACAATAGATATTTTTAAAGGTGAGATTGTCGCTTTAATAGGTAAAACAGGATCGGGAAAAAGCACTCTCGCTCAAACATTAAACGGACTTATTAAACCGACGGACGGTGAGATTTTTGTAAATGGGAAAAATATATGGGAAAAAGGTTTTAAAATTAAGGAAGTCAGAAAAAAAGTTGGTATTGTTTTTCAATATCCCGAATATCAGCTTTTTGAGGAGACGGTTTTTAAAGACGCTATGTTTGGACCTTTAAATATGGGCTTTTCGGAAGAAGAAGCGACTTTAAGAGTCATTAAAGCTTTTAAGGCGGTAGGTATAAGCCCAGAGCTTTTTGAGAAGTCGCCTTTTGAGCTTTCGGGAGGACAAAAGAGGCGCGTAGCCATAGCGGGCGTTATCGCTATGGAACCGGAAGTTCTTATTCTTGACGAGCCTACAGCGGGACTTGACCCGAAAGGCCGTGATGAAATTCTTAAAAATGTAGAAAACGCGCGGAGCGGTTTTGATATGACTGTTATAATGGTTTCTCACAGCATGGAAGAGGTATGTGGGATTTCAGATAGAGTTATTGTTATGAATAACGGGGAGGCTGTACTTTCGGGAGGATGCGGAGAGGTTTTCCAGAAAGGGGAAATTTTGAGAAATTCAGGTATATCTCCTCCCGCTGTAAATGTTATTTTAAAAAAAATTATTGACAGGGGAGTTATTATTCCTCATAACATTTATACGGTTGCGGACGCTGTTGATTTTTTTAAAGAAAGGCTGTGAGCTTTTGAAAATTACTATAGGGCAGTATTATCCTGTAGAGTCTATAATTCATAGAATTGACCCTCGTATGAAAATATTGCTGCTTGTGATATTTATATCCGGATTGTTTTTTTCCGCTAATTTTTTGGGATATATTGTCTCAGCTTTGTTTTTGGGAGTTGTCATTAAATTGAGCAAAGTTCCTTTTATATTTATTTTTAGGGGGCTTAGAGGATTTTTGTTTATCATTTTATTTACTGTTGTTATTAATATGTTTTTTATTGAAAGCGGCGGGGTTTTATTTGAGTTTTATTTTTTTAAACTTACTTATGACGGGGTTTGGTTTTCGGTTCAGATGATTTGCAGGCTTGGCTTTTTGACTGCGGCGTCTTCTCTTCTGACTTTTACGACTTCTCCGATTCAGCTTACTCACGCTATTGAGAGAATATTAAAACCCTTTTCAAAAATAGGGGTTCCCGCCCATGATATTGCTATGATGATGACTATAGCTATAAGATTTATTCCGACTTTACTTGAGGAAGTTGAGAAAATAAGAAAAGCGCAGATGGCGAGAGGCGCTGATTTTGACGTAAAAGGTATAAAAAATAAAGCTAAAGCTTTTATACCTCTTCTTGTTCCTTTGTTTGTTTCCGCTTTTCGCAGGGCGGACGATCTAGCTATGGCTATGGAGGCGAGATGTTACAGGGGAGACGTGGATAGAACGGCTATGTATAAATTAAAGTTAAAAAAGCTTGATTATTATGTTTTATTGTTCGGATTTTTATTTTTGGTTTTTATATTTTTTACTAAAGTCAAGTTGTTTGTTTAATTACAGAAAGTATATTTATGGTCTATTGAATTAAAAGTGAATAAAAGCGGGACAGTTTAGAATTGTTTTAGCGAAGGGATAGAGAGGGTATAGTTTTTAAGTTTATGCTGGATAATGAGGAGAAAATGATTTTAGCTATTGAGTTTGTATTTATTTAAGGCTGTTATTGCGGGTGTTGTTAAAGTTTTTTCGCGTTGGGTTTATGAGCTTTTTATGAGAAAAGTATGAGTGTTTTTTGAATTGTTTTTAACGGAGGGCATTTTCTAATGAATATACTTTTAACTGTTTCTTATGACGGAACCAACTATTTTGGATGGCAGAGGCAGAAAAATAATATAAGCGTTCAGCAAAGGCTTGAGGAGGCGTTGTCAGAGCTTATGAGAAAAAATATTGAGGTGAGAGGGGCGAGCAGAACGGACACGGGAGTGCACGCTCTTGGACAAGCGGCTTTGTTAAAAACGGAGACATCTATACCTATTGGTAAGCTTTCTTACGCCGTTAACTCATTTTTACCCGATGACATAGCTGTTACGGGAGCGAGACTTGTAAGTGATGAGTTTCACCCCCAGTATAGTGTTATTAAAAAGACGTATCGGTATAAAATTTTAAACGCTGAGTTTAGAAATCCTATGTTAAGAAATTATTCTGAGTTTGTGAGACAGCCGCTTGACATTGAGAAAATGAGGGAGGCCTGCGGGTATTTTATTGGAACATATGACTTCGCGGCTTTTCGCGCGTCGGGAAGCGCGGCGAAAACCACTGTCAGAACAATTTTTGATTTATCCGTTGAAAGGAACAAGGATATTGTAGATATTATGGTTACGGGAAACGGATTTTTGTATAATATGGTAAGAATTATCGCCGGAACTTTAATTTACGTAGGGACGGATAAATTTAAACCGTCGTTTGTAAAAGAGATTATAGCTTCAAAAGACAGGATTATGGCGGGTAAAACGGCGGGTGCCTCTGGGCTTACGCTTATGAAGATTTATTATAAGGAGTAGATTATGCTTACTGATGATTATTTACAGAATTATTTAAAAGAAGTTTTGCCTATGTGCGACGGAATTTTAGGTGAGATTCAGAAAATTTCTTATGAACAGGATGTTCCTATTATTCCAAACGAAGTAGTTAGGCTTTTAAGTTTTATACTTTCTATCAAGAAACCAAAAAGGATTCTTGAAATAGGTGCTGCCGTCGGTTTTTCATCAGGCCTTATGAGTAAATTTCTTTCAGACGGCGGAAAGATTACAACTATTGACAGATTTGATATTATGATTGAGCAATTTAGGGAAAACCGAAAAAAAATGGGGCTTGAGGATAAAATTGAGCTTATTGAGGGCAACGCGTGCGAGGTTTTGCCGAGACTTTCAGAAAAATTTGACGTTATTTTTTTAGACGCGGCGAAAGGACAATATATACAAATGCTTCCTGATTGTATAAGGCTTCTTGAGACAGGCGGTATTTTAATCGCCGACGACGTTTTACAAAACGGCAATATCGCTAAAAAAAGAGAGGAAATTCCGAGAAGGCAGAGGACTATTCACACCAGAATGAGAAATTTTCTTTGGGAGATTACCCATAATGACGCTTTGGAGACCTCAATTCTTACTATAGGCGACGGAGTGGCTTTATGCTGTAAGGTAAGCGATATTTAAACTTTTATATTAAAAAATAAAAAAAGGTTCAGAAAAAATATTTTATGAGCGTCAAATGTTTTTAATTTGAAGAAAATTATGATTGAAATGATTTTTTCTCAAATTTATTGACTATAGAACCGCTGTAAATACACTTTATTTCGGAGGATTATTTTATGAATAGAAAAATTGAGCTTCTTGCTCCCGCGGGAGATTTGGAGAAACTGAAAATCGCTGTTTTATATGGCGCTGACGCCGTTTATCTCGGAGGTACAAGCTTTGGACTTCGCGCGAAAGCTAAAAACTTCAGCAAGGATGAAATGAGAGAAGGCGTGGTATTTGCACATAAACATAACGCTAAAGTTTATGTGACTTGTAATATTTTCGCTCATAACGATGATTTTCGTGGTATGGAAGAGTATTTTAAATTTTTAAGAGAGATTAACGTTGACGCCGTTCTTATCTCGGACCCAGGGGTTTTCTCTGTGGCGAGGGAGGCAGTTCCTAATATGGATATTCATATAAGCACGCAGGCAAACAACACAAATTATAAAACAGCCCTTTTTTGGCAAAAGCTCGGAGCGGTTAGAATTGTTATGGCAAGGGAATTGTCTCTTAAAGAAATTAAGGATATATCTGATAATATTCCGAAAAATCTTGAGATTGAGGCTTTTGTTCACGGAGCTATGTGTATTTCTTATTCGGGAAGGTGCCTTTTAAGCAATTATTTAAGCGGAAGAGACGCTAACAAAGGTGCCTGTTCACACCCATGCAGGTGGAAATACGCCCTTGTTGAGCAAACCCGCCCAGGGGAATATATGCCCATAGAAGAAGACGAAAGGGGAACTTATATTTTTAATTCCAAAGATTTATGTATGATTGAATATATTCCTGAACTTATTGACTCAGGAATTACCAGTTTAAAAATAGAGGGAAGAATAAAAACGTCTTTTTATGTAGGGACTGTTATAAAAGCATATAGAGAGGCTATTGACGATTATATAAAAGACCCTAATATTTATTATGGGAAAAAGGAATACTATCTTGATGAGGTGAAAAAAGCGAGTTACAGAGGGTTTACAACAGGATTTTATTTTGGGAAGCCTAATCAAGATGAGCAAATTTATACAACGAGTTCTTATATAAGAAATTATGATTTTATTGGTATGGTTATTGATTATGACGAAAAAAGCGGATTCGCCACTATTGAGCAAAGAAATAAATTCGTGGTTGGGGATGAGATTGAGTTTTTTAGGGGGAAAGGCGAGACTTTTTCGATGGTCGTTGAGGAAATGTATGACGAGGACGGAAACGGCATTTTGGAAGCTCCTCACCCACAGCAGATTATTAAATTAAAGGTTGGCAAAAAATTAAACCCTTTTGATATGATGAGAAAATAACGGCGTATTTTAACTGACTTAGGGAGTATCTGAAAACTATCATAAGCTATCAGTTATATATGCGAAATATCAAAAAAATTATTAAAAAATAAACGAAAACAGTTCAATTAAACAGAAAAGCCTTTCTGTTTCGTTTTATTTTTTATAATTTTTCGCTCGTATTTTAGTTTTCAGATAAGCTCTAGCAAATCTTCCTAATTTTTAAGCTGGAGTGTAAGCTCACACTGAATATAAAGGCGTTGCGAAGCGCCGTAGATTATTGAACATGTCTAATATTTTTAGAAAATAAAAATACGAATATTCTTTAACTTTTATTGAAGATTAAAAAATAGATAAAGAGTTTTAAGTTATGGGATATGTTGTCAAGTAAGTTTATATTTTGGAATATAGAAAAGAAAAGAGCCTGGCGTAAAGTCTTTACGTCAGGCTCTTTTCTTAAAAGTTACATTTCAAATAGGGAATAAGACTAAAAAGGTTAAGAGATTTTTGGCATTGGGGAAGTCGCCGTTAGATTTAAACGGCGACAATGAATACATAAAATCTCGTAAGCATGGCAAATAATTAGAAATACTCTCATAAAGTATACTTTGTAATAGAGGAAAATTTGGTTATTTTTTAACGATTTTTTTGTATACTTTTATCAAATAAAATGATATAATGAGAATGTAAGTTTAGTAGATATGTTTAGCATAAATATTCTCTTACAAAGTATACTTTTTAGAAGTTTTTGACTAATAATGCTAAAAAAAGAGCGTTTTATATATATAAATAAATATATTTGTTATTTTTATAATTTAATGAGATTTTTTAATTATTTCTATTATTGATAACTAAAGAGTATCTAAAAGCTAAAATAACACTATAGCTGATAAGTTTTTCAAGTTTGTTGACTATAGTATCTGAAAACTAAAATACGCGCGAAAAATTATAAAAAATAAAACGAAACAGAAAGGTTTTTCTGTTTAATTGAACTGTTTTCGTTTATTTTTTAATAATTTTTTGGATATTTCTCGTATATAACTGATAGTTTATGATAGTTTTCAGATATGCCCTAGTTAATTTGTGACAATCAAAAAAACACTCGAATTTGTCATGTATATTTTTAATTTGACAAATTCGAGTATTTTATTTTTAATAAAACAGATTTATCGTTTTACAGTGATTTAATATAATTAAGGAAAGCAAGAAACATTATATTAAAAATTTTTTAAATTGTTTTAAGATGAGCGAGAGGATAAGTTTGCCGCTTCTATTACACTTTCATAGAACCAATCAGTTGGTTTTATATCATTAAAAGCGTTTGACACAATTTGTCCTGAGGATGACGAGTTTCTTCCAAGAACCGCGTTTAAAAATACAGTTGTTTCAGCTCTTGTAATATTAGCGTTAGGTCTAAAAGTCCCGTCGGCGTAACCTTTTATAAAGCCAAAGGAGTTTATAGCGGATATAGCGTTTGATGCCCACATTCCCGCTGTGTCGCTGAAATAATTCGTATATTGGCCGTTTATATCCAGCGCCTTAGCTACCAAAGCCACAAGCTCGGCTCTTGTGATGTTAGCGTTAGGTTTAAAAGTTCCGTCGGCGTAACCGTCTATGATTCCATGTTCTGAAAGAAAGCTTACATAATTTCCATACCAATCGGAAGAGTTTACGTCGCTGAATTTTGACGTATAATTTTTATTTTCCATTTTGGTTACGAGAATTTTTGACAAGATAACGGAAGCCTCAGCTCTTGTAAGATAATTTGACGGTCTGAAAGACCCGTCGGTATATCCTTGAATATACGCTATTTTATCTTTTGTGTTAAATACGGAACTTACATCGATTTTATTTGTTGTATTGTCATTTGTTGTATTATTATTTTTGTTTGACGATTTATTTTTTGAGTTATCGGAAACATCTTTATTATCGTCTGAATCGGTATTTTCGTTATTATAAAATCTTTTCTTGGTTTTTTCCTCATCTATTTTTTCAAATTTGACGTGAATTCTATGACTTTCGGTTACGCTTGTGAAAGTATATTTTCTCTTGGTTTCTCCTCCGTCATATTTTTCACCGTCTACTATTATTTCTGAAATTCTATAGCCAGGATCCGCTTTAATTGTATACGTTATGTTTTCATACTCGTAAAGTTCGCTTCTTCCCTCAGGGGTGATTTTCCCTCCCTCTGACGCCGACGCCCTTATTGAGTATCTTATTGTCGGTGTAGGCGAGGAGTTAAAAGGTTTTTTTACATTTAACTCCATATCAAACTCAAATGGCTGATAATTTTTATTATTTGGCGTGAAAACGATAGCTACGGTGTAATTTCCATATTCGGGGAATATGGTAGTTTCGTCTTTCCACCAAAGGGTTCCATCAAGCTCTTCCTCAACCCCATCTTCATTAATTACCACAAATTTTCCGCCGAAAACGCTTGAGTATTTTAAGGCTTTATTTTTAGCTACCCAAGAAGTGGTAGGCATTTTCTTTATTTGGATAAGAGAACCTGAAATCTCAAAAGTGATTTTCGCCGTTGTTTTTGAGCCGGAGTTTTTATCCGTTACAATAACGTTTATCTCAAAATTTCCGGCTTCCCCGAAGTTTCCTGAAATTATTCCGTTGTCTTCAAGGATTAAACCTTTTGGAAGAGTTTCATTTTCACTAAGGGAAAACGTATATTCTCCCGTTCCGTTTTCAGCTATAATTGAGTTTTCAGGAACAGCCTCGTTTAACGAGCCTTTTATAATTTGTTCTTTTGCCGTGATTTCATTAGCTGTCCATAAAGCGAAAACGGTAAATCCATTTTCGGTCATGACATCGCTGTCTGAAAGATTTGATAAATCCTCTTTTCCCCAACCGGAGAAAGAATAACCGTCTTTTTTGGGTTTGTCGGCTGGTAAATAATCTGAGATTTTAGCGTTTAACGGAATGTTTACAGAGGCTATTTTCTCATTTGTGCCCGTATTGAAGTTTAAAGTTCCATGGGTGTTTTCCCATTTGGCGTACAAGGTTTTATTACCGGAGTCTTCTGAGGAAATACCGGCAACAGGGAGAGTAAAGCCGGCGTCGTAATACCATCCCTTGAAAACGGCATAATCTTTAGTTGGAGACGCGAATTCTGGTACGCCGGTTTTGTAAATATAGTTATAAGGATTAGACGGAGAATTTGTTCCGCCGTTTAACTCATAATTTAAAGAATACTCATAGTCCCAGTTTATTCCAAGGTATATGGTGGCGTTAGTTATTTCTTTTGTTTCGGAATTTACGTTTGAGACATTTAAGTTCATCATATTAAAATATGAGTTTATAGGACTTGATTTATCTACCGCGTGATATGATGAGTCGGACGCGAAAAATCCATAATTTTTTACTATAGCGTTAGACGCGCCTTTTGGTGAGTCAGGAAAAACGGACGCGAAAGTTAATCCGTTTCGGATGTTCTCAATATTTGTCGACTGCATTTTTAATTCTGATTGCTTTACGCCTCCGTTAGCGGCGAAGTTTATTATACAGTTATTTGAGAAAGTATAGTCCTCGCTGTTGTAAATAAATCCAAAAGCTGTTTGTGTAAACAATGAAGATAACAATGAAATAATCAATACTATGCTTAATATCGGCAGTTTTCTTTTTTTAGTCATAATTATCCCTCCTTAAAAATTTATTTTGTTTATGGGTTAAATAATTTTAACAAACAATAAATATGAACATTTTATTGAATTAATGAATTTTTTGTAAAAATTTCATTAATTAACCCCTTATAACTTATGTATTTACTATTAAATTCTACCATACTGTAAATCAAATTTCAATAAAAGATGGTTAGTTTTAATTTTTTTTTAATATATTAGCAACAAAAGAAATATTACTGAAATAATAGATTATCTATAAATATTTTTAATTTTGTGGCGTTTTGCGGGAATTTTAACTAGAAACAATAAAAGAATTTCTTTATATATCAAGTTTATTAGAGTATGTATATCCAATATTTTGTTGTTTCGCTGTAATTTATTCAAAAAAATATCTTGAAAAAAAACGTGAATTTGTTTATTATATATAAGTGTGGAATTATTAAAGAAGAGTTTTATTGTTTTCCGTAATTTAATTTATTTTGAAGGAAGAGTCAAAATGGTTGAAAAAAATATGCCTAAAATGTATAGAAGGCGGTTTATACCCGATGAAAAGGTGTTTTTAAAAGATGATGTGATTATTGAGATAAACGACGACGTAATAATCACAAAATGGGAAGTTCTGAAAAAAAGAAAAGATTTTTCTCACGGCGCTTCCTGTTATTTTTTGAGGGAAAATATAAAGGTCAGCAAGTTTATTGACGATAATGAGAATATTTTATATTGGTACTGCGACATAATAGACTGGGAATATAGCGAAGAGGACAACTCTTATGTATTTAACGACCTTCTTATTGACGTTATCGTATATGAAAATGGTTTTGTTAAAGTTGTCGATATAGGGGAGATTTCAACAGCTCTTGAAAAAGGGCTTATTGACGGCGAGCTCGCGAAAAAGGCCCTTAACACGGCGGATGATTTACTTAATGATATTTACAGCGGTAAATTTGATTTATATAAAAAATATATCTCAGATATTTAAGGAGCTTTTATTATGGCTGATATTGAGAATAAAAAAACCGGAAAAACAACGAGCAAACCTAAAAATTTACATTCGGGTCACAGAGAAAGAGTAAGAAAACGATTTATAAAAGAAGGTTCTTTTGACAATTTTGAATATCACCAAATACTTGAGTTTATATTATTTTATTCTATAAAACAACAGGACACAAATGAGCTGGCTCATAAAATGCTTAATGAATACGGCTCGTTTCACGCTCTTATGGACGCGAGCCCAGAGGACATTATGAAAAGATGCAAGGTCTCAGAGGTTACAGCGGTTTTGATTACTATGTTTCCGCCAATTATTAAGAAGTATTTACAGAGCAAATGGACAAGAAATGAAATTATTGATTCTCCGAAACTTGCTTATAAATATTTTGAGTCTCTCCTTATGGGAAGAGGAACCGAGAGTTTTTATATGCTTTGTTTAGACTCTAATAAACGGCTTATAAGAGATATTAATATAAGCGAAGGCAATGTGAGGCAGTCTTACGTATACGTGGATAAGCTTGTCGAACAGGCGCTTTTGTATCAAGCTTCTTTTGTGATAATCGGACATAATCACCCAGCGGGGACCGGAAAACCTTCCGCTCCCGATGTGTCCGCCACAAATTCGGTAAAAACCGCTCTTGAGATGGTTGGTATAGTTTTACTTGACCATATTATTGTCTATGACGATAAATATTTCAGTTTTGCTGAAAAGGAATTATGTAACTTGAAATATTACTGAAATATCAGGTTGTCAAAAGAGCTAATTCAGCGTAAATCTGTAAAAAAGCGCTGCGGATTTGAGTCTGTCAGCTGTAATTTATTTTCCTATGAAGAAGTCTGATTTTTAAGGACTTTGTTCGTCGGGATGAGGTTTTAGCCTCTTGTTTAGACCCGTCGAGAATAAGTTTTTGATAAAAGGGTGTTGATTTTTTTTGACACTCTGATATATTTATTATTTTTTGGAGGTTTTTAAATATGGAAAAAAGTATGGATAAAGTTGTGGCTCTCGCTAAAGCGAGAGGTTTTGTTTACCCCGGCTCGGAAATTTATGGCGGACTCGCTAATACTTGGGATTACGGACCTTTGGGAGTTGAGCTTAAAAATAACGTGAAAAAGGCGTGGTGGAAAAAATTTGTTCAGGAAAGCCCCTATAATACGGGCGTTGACTGCGCTATTTTAATGAATCCTCAGGTTTGGGTCGCTTCGGGACATGTAGGGGGATTTAACGACCCGCTTATGGATTGTAAACAATGTCATGAGCGTTTTAGGGCGGATAAGATAATAGAGGATTATTTAAAAGAAAAAAATATTAATGAAACGCCCGACGGGTGGTCAAATGAGAAAATGAAAAACTATATTGATGAAAACAAAATTCCTTGTCCAAGCTGCGCAAGCACTGATTTTACGGATATAAGGCAGTTTAATCTTATGTTCAAAACTCATGCCGGCGTTACGGAAGACAGTAAAAATGTCGTTTATCTTCGTCCGGAAACGGCTCAGGGTATTTTTGTGAATTTTAAAAACGTCCAGAGGACAAGCCGTAAAAAGATTCCTTTCGGAATATGCCAGGTGGGCAAGTCTTTCAGAAACGAGATTACTCCCGGTAACTTTACTTTTAGGACAAGGGAATTTGAGCAAATGGAACTTGAGTTTTTCTGTAAACCCGGAACGGAAATAGAATGGTTTGAGTACTGGAAAAAATATTGCGTTGATTTTCTTAAAAGTCTCAATATTAAAGAAGAGAATATTGTTATGAGAGACCATGAGAAAGAAGAACTAGCTCATTACAGCAACGCCACCACGGATATTGAGTATATGTTTCCTTTTGGAAAAGGTGAGCTTTGGGGAATCGCGTCGAGAACAGACTATGACCTTAAAAAACATTCGGAGCACTCTGGAGAGGCCCTTGACTATTTTGACCAGACCACAGGAGAGAAGTACATTCCTTATTGTGTAGAGCCTTCTTTGGGAGCCGACAGAGTTACCCTCGCTTTCCTTTGCGAGGCGTATGACGAGGAGGAGCTTGAGGGCGGGGATATAAGAACAGTTCTGCGTTTTCATCCGGCGCTCGCTCCTGTTAAGGCGGCTGTGCTTCCTCTTTCCAAAAAGCTTACGGACGACGCTATGAAAATTTATGAGGATCTCTCAAAATATTTTTACTGTGATTTTGACGACGCCTCAAGTATTGGAAAGAGATACAGACGTCAGGATGAGATAGGCACGCCTTTCTGTATTACTTATGATTTTGACTCTAAAGACGATAACGCCGTTACTGTTCGAGATAGGGACAGTATGGAACAGGAAAGGGTAAAAATATCCGAGCTTAAAGATTATTTATCGGCGAGAATTGAGTTTTAAAAAAATATCACGGCGGAGGGCTTAGGCCGGAACGCCGAGAAAAATATATTATATAAACGGAGGTAAAAAAAATGAAAATAGCTTTAATTAATGAAAACAGTCAGGCGGGGAAAAATGAGCTTGTTTATAACACTTTAAAAGACGTTGTGGAGCCTATGGGTCATAAGGTTTATAACTATGGTATGTACTCAGCGGAGGACGAAGTTCAGCTTACTTATGTTAAAGCGGGACTTCTTACAGCTATTTTGATAAACTCGGGAGCCGCTGATTTTGTTGTCACAGGATGCGGTACCGGAGAGGGCGCGATGCTTGCCTGCAACTCTTTCCCTAAGGTGTTATGCGGACTTATTATTGACCCGTCAGACGCTTATATGTTTGGACAGATTAACAATGGAAACGCTATAGCTATGCCTTTCGCCAAAGGTTTTGGCTGGGGAGCCGAGCTTAATCTTCAGTATATTTTCCAAAATCTTTTCGAGGGAGAAAGAGGGCTTGGATATCCGAGAGAGAGAGCTGTTCCTGAACAGGCGAATAAAAAAATTCTTGATGAGATTAAAGAAATTACTCATACGGATATTATGACTATTCTTAAAAAGATTGACCAGAAATTCCTTAAAGAAACCGTAAGCGGAGCTAAATTTTCAGAGTATTTCTTTGATAATTGCCAAAATGATGAGATTGCCGGATATATTAAAGGAATTTTAAAATAAAGTATATAACTAACTTATTTGACAACCCATAGCGAACCAATAAATAATAAATAGGTTTTGGAAAAACTGACACATTAAGGATTGATTTTGTTGATTTGCGCTAAAAGTTTTGCCAATTGCCGTAAACAATGATGACTTATAAAAGATTTTTTGTTAGAGCGTATCTGATAGCTTATGATAGTTTTCAGATACGCGCTAGATGATGTGTGATTTTTAAGGTGATTTTTGGAAAGCGTTTAAAAAAAATCAGGTTCATTATTAAAAGAGTGTAAAATAAATGACAGAGGTTTGACAACCCTGTCATTTATTTTACATTGAAAAAGCTATACCCAAAATATAAGACGCTATTATAGCGAAAGCCAATATTATTGAGGCTGGCGAGTTTTCTCTGAATTTAAGTATCATAAGTGATAAAATTGAGGACGCTATTGCGAACAATATTAACATGATTGAGCCTGTATTCGCTTTTGTGATTTCTGCAAAACCGGTCTCGCTTTCATAAGTATTGTATATACTGCCGTTTCGATAAAGAATGTCGCCTAAAGAAAGCACCGTGAAATTGAAAAGGTTGCTTCCTGTTATATTTCCTATTGAGGCGTTAAAGTTTTTAAGACGAACGAGGTTTATTGATGAGGTAAGTTCAGGCAAAGATGTGGCTATTCCTAAAAATACCGCTCCGGCGACGGTTTTACCTAAAGAGAGTCTTTCAGATAGAGAATCTGTCGCTTGTGTCAGCAATATACTTATTATCACGAGAATAACGGAGAACAGTATAAAGCGTGTGATAATCTCTTTTACTGTCAAATTGACGGCGCTTTTTTTATCGTTTGATGAGATGTCGTCATTTTTTGCTGTCTTAATATTTATAATATAGAGTGTTATCAACAGTATTGATATGATATTAACTTTTGTTATTATAATTGGAACGGCGTAATTTTGGGGAATATATATTCCGATTAGGGATAGTATAAACATTATTATTGTGAATATCAGTGTCTTGTTATGGGCTTTTGAGATTTTAGCCTCTTTAAAGTTTTTTAAGGAGATTAGCACGCAAATACCTATTATTGTAAAATTAAATATATTGCTTCCGTATACGTTTCCCTGAACAAGTTCCGCCTGAGAGAGAATGATAACGGCTGTAACGCTTGTGAAAAGCTCGGGCAGGGAAGTTACGGCGGCGAGTATTACCCCGCCTATAAAAGCCCCTGATAAATTTGTTTTCTTATCGAGGGCATCAACATATTTTGAAAGGTAGATAGAGGCTGTTACCACTATTGCCGCCAAGCTTATGTAAAGCGCGAGTAAAAGCGGCAAACTCTCAATATTTGAAAAGAAATTAAAATTCATAGTTAACTCCTCCTGTTTATTTTATTATTTTTTTCTTTTGAGATTTTTATTCTTAATTTTAATAAAATTTAATAAAAAAGGCAAGGGAAATTTAATTAAAAAATATGTTTTAGTTATAAAAATCTATTGAAAGATTATTAAATTTATGATGATTTTAAAATTTTTGTTTATTTTTTTGTGTTAATGGTATAAAATTTATATAAGAGGTAGCCTTTTTTTTGTTAAATTATATAATAAACTTGTTGACAGATTTTAGTTTTAATTGTAAAATAATAAGGGCTGTTAGTTTTTGCTGTTTATTATGTATCATTAGCTCAGTGGATAGAGCGTTCGGCTCCGAACCGAGAGGCCACGGGTTCAATTCCCGTATGATACATTCGCTATAACAATAAACAAAATCCCGGCGGCGAAACGGCGGAGGTTATTATTACAAAGTTATTATGTGAGTTGGTTTTTCTGATTTACTTATAGCTTTTGTTTTGTCGCCTAAGAACATGGCTGAAATCTTTAAAAAGCCAGCCTAAAAAAATGTATTCAAAAAATCAACAAAAAATAATATTATTTATGCTTATTTTTTGAATATTTTAATAGTTTTTAGACGGGCTCTTATTGTTAATTTTACGAGGTTTTATTTATGGAATATTTTACATTTACAGCCGAAAAAGAAGATAAGGAATTAAGACTTGATATTTTTCTCAAAGAAGAGCTGTATGACATTTCAAGAAACAGACTTCAGGGTCTTATTTCAGAGGGGGCTATACTTGTAAATGGAAAGGCCGTAAACAAAAATTACAGGCTTAGAGAAAAAGACATTATTGACGTTAGTATACCGGACCCGATGGAAACGGATATACTTCCTTATGATATACCTTTAGATATTATTTATGAGGACAGTGAGATTATTGTCGTGAATAAGCCCCAGAATATGGTAGTTCATCCCGCGGCGGGACACTATGACGACACTTTGGTAAACGCTTTATTATTTCATTGCGGGAAAAGTCTATCGGGAATTAACGGGAAGCTGCGTCCAGGAATTGTTCACAGGATAGACAGGGACACATCAGGGGTTTTGGTCATCGCGAAAACAGATAACGCTCATAATTCTCTCGCTTTACAGCTTTCTGCTCATTCTATGACAAGAGTGTACAACGCTGTTGTGTATAATAATTTTAAAGAGGATTACGGCGTTGTTGATAAACCCATCGGAAGAAATCCGGCGGACAGAAAAAAAATGGCGGTTACAGACAAAAACTCAAAAAGAGCCGTTACTCATTATAAGGTTTTGAAAAGAATGGGAAAATTCAATTTTATTGAGCTTAGGCTTGAAACGGGAAGAACTCATCAAATAAGAGTTCATATGGCATATATAGGGCACCCGCTTTTAGGTGATTTAGTATACGGACCGAAGAAGCGGACATTTAATTTACAGGGGCAGGCTCTTCACGCGAGGGTACTTGGATTTATTCATCCATTGTCTAAAAAGTATATGGAATTTGAGAGCCCTTTACCGAAGTATTTTTCAGAACTTATTGAGAAACTGCGTTAATACCACGAAATTTGGAAGTTGGTGATTTTATGGCTTATTCAAGAAAAGATTTTATAAGTCTTTTTGATTTAAACGCGGAAGAAATTTTATATATTTTGGAAACAGCGGAGACAATGAAATATATTCTTAATCAAAAAAACAAAAAGGCTCCTTATTTACAGGGGAAGTCGGTTATTATTTTATTTTATGAGAAAAGCGTAAGGGCTAAATTATCTTATGAGTTAGCCGCTCAGTATTTAAGCGCTAACATTGTTGACATAACCGTTTCTAAAGTCACGGATCAATATGAGACTATCAACGATATGGGGAAAACTATTGAGCAAATGGGCGGCGACTTTATTATATGCCGTCACCCTATGTCTGGAAGCGCTAAATTTCTCGCTGAAAATGTTCACGCCTCGGTTATTAACGCCGGCGACGGAATTAACGAGGACCCAAGTCAATCGCTTTTAGATCTTATGACGATAAAAAAACAAAAAGGGAGCTTTAATGGGCTGAAAGTCGCCATTATAGGCGATGTGGCTCACAGCAGAGTTACGAGAAGCAACATATGGGGGCTTCTTAAACTTGGAGCCGAGGTTTGCGTGGCGGGACCTCCGACTATGATACCATCGGGAATAGAGGGACTTGGCGTTAAAGTGCACTATGATATAAAAGAGGCTGTTAAGGGAGCCGACGTGGTTATGACTATGCGTCTTGACACATCTAAATCGTCTCAAAGCAGATTTATTTCTCTTGATGAGTATCAGAGTTTTTTCAAAATAGACGAGTATTCTTTGAAAAACGCTAAAGAGGATGTTATTGTTATGCATCCCGGACCTGTGAACAGGGGGATTGAGATTTCGTCTCAGCTTGTAGACAACAAAAGATGTTTGCTTGATGATCAGATTACAAACGGCGTCGCCGTGAGAATGGCGCTTCTTTATATTTTATCTAATAAGGCGGGTGCTGTTTTATGAGCAAAAGAATATTGATAAAAAACGCTAATATTGTTTCCAGGAATTTTAATGTTTCTGATAAATTTGATATATACATAGAAAATGGTGTTATTTTTGACATAGCTCCGGTTATCGACGCCGAGGACGCTGAGATTATCGACGCCGACGGTCTTCTTGTTATGCCAGGCTGTATTGATATGTACAGCAAGATATGCGAGTCGGGATATGAAAACAAAAACAACATTATCACTATTTCTAAAAGCGCTACGTCTGGCGGGTTTACGTCAATTATATCATCGCCTAACTCACAGCCTGTCGTTGATAACAAAACGGTTGTAGAGTATGTTTATAAGAAAACTATAGAGCAGGCTGAAGTCAATATTTTTCCTTACGCCAGCATGACAAAGGGATGCGCGGGCGAAGAGGTCGCGGAGATAGGAGAGATGGTTAAAGCGGGGGCTGTCGGGCTTTCTGACGGTTCATACTCTATTTTGGACGCTGAACTTATGAGGAATATTTGTCTTTACTCAAAAATGCTCGACGTTCCTGTGGTTACTTTTTGTGAGGACAGAAATTTATCTAAAAACGGGGTTATGAACGACGGTATTATGTCTACCAAATTAGGGCTAATCGGAATTCCTAATGTCGCAGAGGATATTATTGTGTCAAGAAATTTACTTTTGGCCCAAAGCACGGGAGCGAAGTTACATATTACCCATGTTACGACAAAAGGAGCGGTTGAGCTTATAAGACAGGGAAAAGAATCGGGCATTAATGTTACGGCGAGTACTTGTCCCCATTATTTTACTCTTTCTGAGAATGTTCTTGAGGGATATAACACTTTCGCTAAAGTAAGTCCTCCTCTTCGCACACAAGAGGATATTGAGGCTATTAAGGAAGGTCTCGCTGATGGAACTATTGACGCTATTGCCACAGGGCATACTCCTGTTTCTATTGAAAGAAAGCTTACTGAGTTTGATAACGCCGCTTTTGGGATCTCAAGCCTTGAGATTTCTTTTCCCGTAAGTTATACGGAGCTTGTTGAGACAGGTGTTTTATCGATCAATCAATTTAGTGAGAAGCTTTCTTCCAATCCGGCTAAAATTTTAGGGCTTGACAAAAAGGGAAGCGTTAAAAAAGGCAATGACGCCGATATTATTATAGTTGACACAAAAAATGAGTTTGAGGTATACGGGGAGAATTTTTTGTCAAGAGCTAAATATTCGCCTTACGACAATAAAAAAGTCAAAGGTAAAACTGTTTTCACCATTGTTAAGGGAAAGATTTTCAAATTTAACTAAAAAATAATTTGCGGGTAAATATTATCTTTTCAGAGCCAATAGCTGGGAAACTTAAAGGTTTCCCGCTCGTGTTTCTGATATAAGCAGAAAAAGAAATATTTTATACAGAGCCTTTTAAGTCCCGATTGGGTTTTTTATATTAAAACGCTGAGGTTAAAAGAGACGTTATGGATGATAGAAAAATTTTCAAATAAATTTGTGAAAAAAATAAAAAAAGTTATTGACATGTACCATATTTTGTGTTATTATAATTTAGTCGCATGGAAGTGAGCGAATAAATCGAACATTGAAAACTAAATAACCAAAGAATTAGATATACTCAAATTCCATCAATTAAGATCGGTGCGCTGAGCTAAAGGATGAAAAGACTGAGGCGAGGAGTTATCGAGAGCGGTGATTCGCTAAAAAAGATCAAAAAAGAAGTCAGTGAAAACTGAAAAGGGAAAACTTTT
>CAJTVH010000053.1 GCA_910579745.1 uncultured Clostridia bacterium
CCACAATAACGCTCATTGCGTAATCTATATAAGACGTTTTCATTTTTTCGGAAATCTCAACATCCATAATTTTATCAAATTGATTTTCCATAAATTATCTTCCTCCATAAAGGTAAAGCCCTATGGGACGCCATCCCATAAATAATAATTTACGGCGATTTCGTTGATTTATTATTGAAACCGCCGTGAGATTAAAGCCGTAAAGCCTCATATCAAAACCAGCTTATTTCATAAAGAAAAAACAAAGAATTTTTAAGCAATCCCACGCCTCGCAAAATATATTCTCTCACACGTCGAGATTTGTGACATACTTGGCGTTTTCCTGAATAAACTCTCTTCTTGGCTCTACTCTGTCCCCCATAAGCTTGTCAAAAATCTCGTCGGCTATTCTGGCGTCCTCCATAGTAACCCTCATAAGAATGCGTTTTTCAGGGTCCATGGTTGTTTCCCAAAGCTGTTCGGGGTCCATCTCGCCTAAACCTTTATATCTTTGTATCGGTTTTATGTTGTCTCTGCCTATTTTGTCAAGAATGTCGGAAAGCTCATCGTCGTTATACGCGTAATACTCGCTCTTCCCTTTCTCAACCTTAAACAGAGGCGGTTTAGCCAGATAAACATAGCCCTCCTCAATAAGGGGAGACATAAATCTGAAAATAAACGTGAGAAGCAAAGTCGTGATGTGAGAGCCGTCAACGTCGGCGTCGGTCATAATAATGATTTTGTGATACCTAAGCTTTGAAATGTCAAAGTCCTCATGAATGCCCGTTCCGAAAGCGGTAATCATAGACCTTATTTCCTCATTTCCTAAAATTCTGTCAAGCCTTGCTTTCTCGACGTTTAATATTTTTCCTCTGAGAGGTAAAATCGCCTGAGTCTTAGGCGTTCTCGCGTCAACGGCGGAACCTCCCGCCGAATTTCCCTCGACTATATAAATCTCGCATTTTGACGGGTCTTTTTCCGAACAGTCGGTAAGTTTTCCCGGAAGTCTCGATACTTCTAAAGCCGATTTTCTCCTCACTAACTCCCTCGCTTTTTTAGCGGCGTCCCTCGCTCTTGAGGCGACTAAAGCTTTCTCAAAAATAAGCTTGCTCACCGCCGGATTCTCCTCAAGAAAATATGTTAAATTTTCTGTCAAAACAGACTCGACAGCGCTTTTCGCCTCGCTGTTTCCGAGCTTTGTTTTCGTCTGCCCCTCAAACTGCGGGCTTTCTATTTTAACGCTTAAAACACACGTCAGACCCTCTCTTATATCCTCTCCCGATAAATTTTTATCGCTTTCTTTCAAAAGCCCGAAACGTTTTCCATAGTCATTTATCGTTTTTGTGAGCCCCGATTTAAAACCGGCTAAATGAGACCCTCCGTCGGTCGTGTTTATATTGTTCGCGTAAGAGTAAATACACTCGGCAAATCCGTCGTTGTGCTGAAAGGCAATCTCCACAGAAATATTCTCTCTCACGCTGTCACAGTAAAAAATATCATCATAAATAGGAACCTTGTTTTTGTTTATATGCCTTACAAACTCTTTTATTCCGCCCTCATAATGAAAAACGCTTGAACCGTTTTCATCTTTGTTTCTCAAATCACTTAAAATTATTTTTACACCCTTTGTCAAAAACGCCGTTTCCTGAAGATGCTGATATAAAATGTCATAGTCGAAAACCGTCTCGTCAAAAATCTCATCGTCGGGCTTAAAATGTATAAAAGTACCGGAAATCTCTTTGTCGCAGTCTCCCACAGCGGTTAATTTGTCTAAAACCTCTCCTCTTGAGTAATGCTGCTCATAAATTTTTCCCTCGCTGTAAATTCTCACGGTAAGCCACTCGCTTAAAGCGTTCACGACAGAAGCCCCCACACCGTGAAGTCCGCCTGACACTTTATATCCGCCTCCGCCAAACTTTCCTCCAGCGTGAAGAATAGTGAACACCACCTCAACCGCAGGTATACCCCTTTGAGGATGAATCCCTATAGGAATACCCCTTCCGTTGTCTTTAACGGATACCGTGTTATCCTCGTGAATCATAACCTCTATTTCCGAGCAGAAACCGGCTAAAGCCTCGTCAATAGAATTATCCACTATTTCATAAACAAGATGATGAAGACCTTTAGAGGACGTACTTCCTATATACATACCTGGCCTCACTCTTACCGCCTCAAGCCCCTCCAAAATCTGTATTTGATTTTCATTGTAATCCGACGACATAAAAAATCTTCCTTTCGCTGAAAGTTAAACAAAAAAACTGATGTCAAAAAACGCCTTAAAATCCGTGAGAAATCAATTATTATATTTAGAGCGTATACAAATATCACATAATAATTACTAAAATTTTACAGACTAATAACTCCGATAATTTATAAAAATATAAACACTTTTTTATCCATGTATATCTCAAATCTCAGCAACGCCTGTTAAAAACAATATAATAACGGCTTTACTATAATAAAATATATAAAAAAATTAACAGGCAAACTTTAATAAAATTTGATATATTAAAAAACCAAAAAAATAAACGCTCCCCAAAATATTTTATTCTTTGTGATTTTTTGCGTATATTTTAGTTCTTAAATACGCTGTAAAACTAGTCTCAGTAAATTTATACAGCATATCTAAAAATCATAAAATTATATAATATACACTCAAAAAATTAAACGTAAATAATAAGTATTTCCAAAATACCCAAAAAATTATAAAAAATAAAATAAACAAGCTTTTAAAAAGTTAAAAATTTCTTTAAGTATGTTTTATTTTTTATAATTTCTCGCGCGTATATTGTTTTTTAAATACGCCGTAATAAAAATAAGCCTCTTTTTAATTGTTTTAACTGATACGGAAGATAAATAAATTTTCGTTTTTCCTTTTTTATCCGCTACAATAAGAGAACGGCTCCTTCCTCTCAAAATAACGCAGTTCTTGTTTTTTCTCATATTCTCAATAAATTCTTTGTTAGCTCCAGCTTTCATATTCTCAATATCTATAACGGCGATAATATCCTCATAAAAAATATTAAAATTTGAGCCAATATTTAAAAACATTAAAAAATTCTCCTATAGCAAAAGAATAACAGATAAAATTTAATAAAACCGAATTACTTTATTGTTTCCCGCTAAAATTTTACGAATTTCTATAAACGTATTTAAGAATTAAACTTGTTCTATAGCGTACTTGAAATCTATATATATTATTAACGCTGTATAAAACTTTGATTATAAAAAAAGTTTATACAATCTTTATAAATCTAAAAGATATAAAAATTTTAAAAAATAAAAACGGTTCAATTTCATTTTATATTTTATAGCTTTTCGTGTATATTTTATTTCTCAGATAAGTTCTAAGCAATGATAACAGACAAAAGATTTTTTCGTTATATGAAATATGATTTTCATAATAATACTTTTAGGAAACATCTCAAAAAACAGACAAAATATAACGGAAAAGTATCTGTCAGGCGGTTTTAATGAGATTATTGAACAGCCTTTCGCATATATTTCGCTAAAACAGCGTAAACAATAAATTTACTTAAAATTATAATTGCCTTTCTTAAATATAAAAATATCCAAAAATCTCAAAAAATAAAACAACCATATAGCGTAATTATTTTATTTTTTATATTTTTTTAATTTCAGGACACGATCTAAAACGCCTTAAAAAACAAAAAATCATTTTAAAAACATCCTCAACCGATCATATTTTATTTTTGGGGAACATATTAGACTATTTTTATTATACCACAAATTTAAAAATTTCACCAGTATAATTTTTAAAAATTTTTCACAAAATAAAAAAATCATTTATAAATCAGTGAACAAAAAAAATATAACTACTATTAGTATGATTTTATAACTTCTTAATATAGTTCTTATACAATATTCGGCGGAGTTTCTCGATTTTCAACATTTCCGTTTTTAACAAAAAAAATCTTAGCTCCCTCGTTATATTTTTTAATAATGTCCTCCACTCCCGTACAGGTTATAATAACTTGAATATCCTTTATGCTTTCAAGTAAAAAAGACTGCCTTTTCTCATCAAGCTCCGAAAGCACGTCATCAAGAAGCAAAACGGGATTTGTGTTTTTCTCATTTTTTATAATTTGAATCTCGGCGAGTTTCGATGATAAAACCGCGCATCTCTGTTGTCCTTGAGAACCATAGTCTCTCGCGTCATAACCGTTTATAAAAAAAGAAATATCATCTTTATGGGGGCCAACACTTGTAGAACCATAAAAAATATCTCTGTCTGTATTCCTTTTTATTTTTTTCTCAAACTCTGAAATCAAAACACTCGGCCTGTAAACAATCCCAAGACTCTCGGCTCCCCCCGTGATTTTGCTATGAACGTTTCCGGCGAGCCCTGATATTTCCTCAATAAACTTTTGTCTTTGTTTTATGACTTTCGCGCCAAAATTAATAAGCTGAGAATCCCATACAAACAAAGTCTCTTTAAGATTTTTATCCTTTTGAATTTCTTTTAGGAGATTATTTCTCTGTTTTAAAATTTTGTGATACTGTTTTAAATCATAATAATAAATCTTGCTCAACTGACACATCTCAAGATCGACAAACCTTCTTCTCTCCGACGGACCCGACTTAACAAGCTGTAAATCCTCAGGGGCGAAAAGGACAATACTCAAAACGCCGAAAAGCTCTCCTATTTTTCTTATAGGCATGCTATTAACAGTAATCCATTTTTTCATATTTTTTTTCAAATGCACATTTATTTTGTCACAAAAAGTGTCACCTCTAGCAAAAATCTCAAGGTGAGCCTCGCTTTCGTCAAAATTTATTATTTCCTTGTCGATATGCGTTTTATGACTTCTTCCAGTGGCGCAAAAATAAATGCCCTCAAGAATACTTGTTTTTCCTTGGGCATTATCTCCATAAAAGATATTAACGTTTTTGTTAAAATCAATATTAATTTTTTTAATATTTCTAAAATTTTTAACAATTAATTTATCAATGTACATAAATACTCCTATGGCGTAAAATCTCACACCTCAAAAACAAAAAAACAGTATAAAAAATAAATACCAAATTTTTTTGTAATACCTCACTCTAAAATAAGCGAAATGAGGCTATGTAAAAATCATTTTTTAGAAGCGGAGGAAGAAAAGCATAAGCTATAGACTATAGTCTCCACAGCGCAACCTTAACAAATAACGAATGGTAAAGCGAATTTTCACCTTCAAGCCTCTACAATATAAAAATAATTTTTATCCGCCAAACTTGTTTATTTTTAAGTTTATTGGCTATAACCTCATACTACCCTTATTTCCCCCACGCCTAAAACCTCAATAACGTCTCCTTTATAGACTTTCTTGCCTCTCTGAGAAACAGTCTCTCCGTTAAGTTTTACCAAACCGTCCGAAATAACAGATTTAGCTTCTGAGCCTGATGAAACAACATTTGCGAGTTTAACGGCCTGACTTATTTTAATAAACTCTGTATTTATTTTTATCTCCAAAAAAACACCCCTTCAAAAAGTTTATAAAAACATTTATTAATTTTTTAATCTCAAAGGTAAAATGAGGTATTTATAATTTCCCTCGCCTACGCTCTCAATAATGCATGGACTCAAAGGAGACATAAATTTAACGTTTATTTTCTCATCATCAATGGCTTTAAGAGCGTCTATAAGGTACCTTGGATTAAATCCTATTT
Source organism: uncultured Clostridia bacterium (assembly GCA_910579745.1). Taxonomy (GTDB): domain Bacteria; phylum Bacillota; class Clostridia; order Lachnospirales; family CAG-274; genus MGBC114079. Next base: position 5,653 of record CAJTVH010000053.1, read on the forward strand.
TAAGATCGTCACCCTCGGCATCAACTAAAACCTCCTCATAAGAAGCTCCCATCTCGGTATTTGATGTAATAACGATTTTTTCTTTCTCAATGCTGAGTTCAACAGGGTTTTTCTTAGAGTCCCTTGATATAAGGGTAGCCCTCTCTACAGAATTTAAAAATTCCTGTCTGCTTACCTCAACGGCTGTTGTGTACTCGTTGATAAAGCTTTGCTCATATTTAAAAAACTCTCCCTCAAGAAGCCTTGACACCACGGTAAAATCTTCCGCCTCAAAAAGGGCGTGATTATCTGTAAAATACATTGAGATTATTTCCTCGCTTTTATCAGGCAGAATTCGGCTTATCTCAATTAATGCTTTTGATGGCACTACTACAGAAATATTTTCATTGTCGTTTATCAAATCGGTTTTTCTGAAAGCAACCCTAAATCCATCGATAGCCACAATATTAAGACAATCCTCTTTTATCTCAATAAGTTCTCCCGTCAAAATGGGTTTTGTCTCCTCTATGGCTACGGCAAAATTAGTTTGTTTAATCATATTTTTAAACACCGTGGCTTTTGTTTCATATTTGATATTTTTTTCCACATCAGGAAGCTTTGGAAAATCCTCCCCAGGGAGTGATAAAATTTTAAACTCGGATTTTCCGCTTTTTATAGTAGTGACATTTTTATCATCTGTTTGGATTAAAATATTATTGTCGGGAAGATTTCTTATAATCTCTAAGAACATTTTAGCTTCCAGGGCTGAAATACCCTTTTCCATAATAACAACATCGTTTTTCATATCGCTCGTTTCTATAGCCAGTTCAAGATTATTCGCCGTGAGCCTTACTCCCTCGTTATCAGCTGTAATAAGGATACATTCTATAATTGGCATCGTTGTTTTTGAAGCTACCGCTTTTAACACAATATTTATTTTTGAGAGCATCTCTTCTTTTGTACAGCTTATAATCAAATTAAAAACCCCCTTTTTTATTATGCAGAGAATAAAATATCTTTTTTTACTGTGTAAAAACTATATATATATAATTATTAAAAAGTAATAGAAGTAATAGAGGCGTGGATATGTGGATATGTAAAAAAACGCTGGTTTTTATAATATTATTAAAGAGTACAACAGTGTGGATAAACATATAATAATTTAAAAACTTACTAACACAATCCACAAAGAAATTTTTTCTCAAAGTAATAAACATATTTTAAACAAAGTTATCCACAAAGTTAGTCTTTTCTTAAAATAGCCTCTATTTCCGTAATATTTTTAATAACGCCGGGATTTAAATCATTTTCAGTAGCTTTTAAAATATTCTCATATCCGTTAATAACCGTGGAATGATCTCGCCCGCCGAAAGAATTTCCTATATCGGATAAAGGAAGGTCAAGAAGTTTTCGGCAGAAATACATAGCTATATGCCTTGGGTAAACTACATTTTTGCTTCTTCTTTTTCCTTTAAGGTCATTTACTGAGATATTGAAATAATCAGCAACGACTTTTTGAATATAATCGATTGAAAGTTCCTGTTTTTCTGAGTTTATAATCATGTCTTTAATAGCTAATTCAGCGAGGGCCGGTGAAAGCTCCTGATTTGTAAGCTTGGGATAGGCTATTATTTTTGTGAGGGCTCCCTCAAGCTCTCTTATGCTGGATGTGATTGTTTTGGCGGTGAAGCGGAAAACATCCTCAGGAATTTCCACATCCTCAAGCTTAGCTTTTCTTTTAAGTATAGCTACCCTTGTCTCAAAATCCGGTTTTTGAATGTCGGCGATAAGACCGCATGAGAATCTTGATCTTAATCTGTCCTCGAGAGTGGGAATTTCTTTTGGGGGTCTGTCGCTTGATATTATGATTTGTTTGTTAAGCTCCCAAATAGTGTTAAAAGTATGGAAGAACTCTACCTGAGTCATTTCTTTTGACGCTATGAATTGAATATCGTCTATAAGAAGCATATCGACCTTTCTGTATTTGTTCCTGAAAGCCTCGGTTTTTTTGTTTTGAATAGCGTTTATAAGCTCGTTAAGAAAGGTTTCGCAAGAGCAGTATATAACTTTAGCGTTAGGATTTGTCTCAAGTACGTGGTGAGCGATAGAGTGCATAAGGTGTGTTTTTCCAAGACCCACGTTTCCGTACAGAAAAAGAGGGTTATACGCTACTCCAGGCGCGTCCGCTACCGCCACAGAAGCGGCGTAAGCGAGCTGGTTGCTGTTTCCAACGACAAAATTCTCAAAAACGTATTTAGGATTTAACGGGGACGACGCGTAGGTTTCCGTGGCGGGTTTTAATATGTTTTTATTGTTTTTAGCTTCTTTTAAGGTTTCTCCATTCTCATTTTGAGTAAGACTGTCTATATAAGACTGGTCTATAAATTCTTTTATGATAATTTTAAATTTTTTTCCCGTAACTGAAGTGAGAGCTTTCTCAATAATAGTCATATAGCTTGTGTTTAATATTTTTTCTGTCATGCTGTCGTTTGTTTGAAGAACGAGGATAGAATCCGTCATAACTATGGGAGTAGTTTTGTTAAACCATGTGTTAAAAGGAGTAGGGCTTGTATTTTCTTTAATAATTTTAAGGGTGTCTTCCCAAATTTCGTTCATAAAAATTTCCCCCTATGCAGGTATAAAAAAGTAAAAGTAAAGTGTGGAAATTGTTGATAAATAAGATTGAGTTGTTGAAAAATAAAAAAACGCGCATATTGTGGAAAACATAATTAACAATATGTGGATAAAATTTAAAAAGAAAATACGAAAATGAAGTTATTAACAATATTAACATATGTAAAAAAAAAGTTATTCTCAAACTATTAAACCGGAAAATAAGAATAAAAAGTAAGAAATCATAAAGTTATCAACAGAGTTATCAACAAAATGTGAATAACTTAACCTCAAAATCATTTATAAACAACAATACAAATATGATAACAAAAAAAATGTGGATAATCAAGAAAAAAAACAACAAAAAAACAAAATTATAAACAATTAACAAATAAATGTGGATAAACTTATAAACAATATACATACAAGTTATTGGTGAAAAAGGATGGCTGAAAAAATAATTTTATTTGTTCAATAAAAACTATACAAAAATTTTATGTTATATGATATAATCAAATATTGAAATATACGTTTATTTTGTCTGGCAGTAAACTTTAGAACCTGTCCAAAATCTTTAAAAATCCAGTCTAAAAACAAAATATGCACAAAAAATTATAAAAAATAAAACGAAATTGAATCGTTTTCGTTTATTTTTTAATAATTTTTTGGATATTTTAATAGTTTTTAGACAGGCTCCTATAAAAAAATTTAATATATTTGGGATAAATATATTAAATTTTTTGTTTTTTGATACCGTTTATTTGTTGTTTACAATAATTTTAAAATGGTTTTAAGAATGAGAATGTAATTTTATTAATACTATAGCTAAACAATAAAATAATTGATAGGCAAGCTTTAATAAAATTTGATGTATCAAGTAATTACTGTATTGTTTCACTCTAAAAATTTTGAGAGTTATTATAAAAATTGATTAAATTGTTTGATTGTTTTTATTTTATTGACTTTAATCCATGTCATCAAAGGTTTTACGGACAAAAGGGAAAGGAAACGGATATAAAATGAGAAAATTAGAAAAAATGATAGTTTTTTTTCTTATAATAATTCTTGTCCTTTTAAATATGGTTTTATTTTCGGTCTTTTTTGTTTTTTCTGACGAGGATATAAAAAAATTTGTTAATTTTGAGGACGAGAGTGTGGAAACAGCGGAACAAACAGAGGAATACGCGGTTAAGAGAGAGATTATAATAGATGAGTATAAAGGGGAATTTCAAGTTTATCAAAATGATAAGCTTATAAATAGTTTTTTTGATTTTAAAGAGGCTGTGGAATACGCGGCTAAATATGAGAACGCCTCTGTAAAAAGGTATAACGGAAACTTTTGGCTTTGGGATAATACTCCTCAATATAACGTTTATCTTGACGGAAAAGATGATTTTACCGCGTTTAACTCGTTCGCTGAGGCGGCGGATTTCGCAAGGGATAATGAATACGCGGATATTTATTACAGAAAAAATAATAAGTTTGTATGGAATAATCATGAGGAGCTTAAAAATTTCACTATAAGGAATGTTGGGCATATAACGCAGCTTCCTGAACTTAAAAGAGGCTGTGAGGTTACCAGTCTCGCCATGCTGTTAAATTTTAAAGGGTTCAATACTGATAAAATGGCTTTGGCGTCGGAAATAAAAAAGGATACCACACCGTATAATAAAATTAATGGAAAAATTTATTTTGGAAATCCTAATAACGGTTTTGTAGGGGATATATACGACTACTCTAAAAAAGGTCTTGGAGTATATCACCTTCCAATATTCGCCTTGGCGTCAAGTTACGGAGGGGGAGATGTTCTTGATTTAACTGGATGCGAGTTTGAGGATTTATATTATTTTATAAACAAAAACTCTCCTATTTGGATAATTACGAATACGAGATATGACGAGCTTCCAGAAAAAAACTTCGAGAATTGGATAACCCCAGACGGAGAAGTAAGGGTTACTTATAACGAGCATTCGGTTTTGGTGGTAGGTTATGATGATAAATATGTTTATATAAACGACCCTCTTTCAAAATACGGTTATACCAAGAAAGAGAAAACCCGTTTTATAAAAGCGTGGAAGCAAATGGGCAGACAAGCCGTAACCATAAAAAAATAGAAAAGGAGAAAATGTTTTACAATGAGAGAGATAGACTCAGCTGAAATAACGAAAGCGGTAAAAAATCTTTGTATAGAATCAAACTGTGTTTTAAACGGCGACATTTACGCCTCAATTGAAAAGTCAATGAAAAATGAGGTTTCCGAAATAGGAAAAGATATTTTGGGCAAACTTATAAAAAACGCTGATATAGCTAAGGAAAAAATGAAACCCATATGTCAGGACACAGGTATGGCGGTTGTGTTTTTGGAAATTGGGCAAGAGGCGTTTATAATAAACGGAAATTTGACAGACGCTGTGAACGAGGGAGTGAGACAGGGATATGAGGAAGGTTTTTTGAGAAAATCTGTTGTGGGAGACCCTCTTTTAAGGGTAAATACCGGTGACAATACTCCGGCCGTAATACATTATAATATAGTTTCGGGAGATAAAGTGAAAATTACAGTCGCTCCAAAAGGTTTTGGAAGCGAGAATATGAGCAAAATATATATGTTAAAACCATCTCAGGGAATAGAAGGGGTAAAAGACGCCGTTTTAAACACGGTGAAATTCGCGGGGTCTAATCCATGTCCTCCTATGGTTATAGGAGTAGGTATAGGGGGAAATTTTGAGATGTGCGCTTATTTAGCAAAAAAGGCCCTTTTAAGACCAATAAACAAGAGCTCTGAAATTCCTTATATAAAAGAGCTTGAGGATGAACTTTTAAAAAAAGTCAATAAACTCGGCATAGGTCCACAGGGACTGGGGGGAAAGACGACCGTTTTGGGACTTAACATAGAGACTTTCGCTACTCATATAGCAGGGCTTCCCGTAGCCGTGAACATAAGCTGCCATGTTACGAGACATCAAGAAATTATATTATAAAAGAGAGATATATAATATATGGTTATTAAATATTGCCGTTATACATTGGGAGAGGACGCTTTGGAGTCGTGTACTTTTTGATTTATTATGTGTCCGATTGTGGTTTTTGTATATTTGTTGTGTTCCAGTGTTTTCATAAAAATATATTTTTTATGAAAAAAGGGTTGATTTGCTTCTTTTTTTTGAGTATAATTTTTTCATCTGAATATATAAATCTGTTTTAGGTTTAGGCAATAACGGCTTATAATTAGGAAAGTGGGATAAGATTAATGGATAAAAAAAGATTTTTGAGAAATGTCGGTATTATTTTCGCGATATCTTTAATACTTGAGATTTTTGTGTTTAATTTCAGATTTTTTACGACAATGGGAAATGACGAGATTTTAATAACTCCTGAGATAATAGAGAGGCAAAGTAATGAAAAATCTAAGGAAAGCGACATTAAAGTTTCTTTTAGTGAGGGTATAAAATATGAGGAAAACAATAAGTGGACAAACGAGGAAGGAAAATTAAGACCGTCTTTTGTTATTTATGATGAGGAAGACGCTTACCTTGAGATAGGAAATATAAATGAAAAAATTGATAATATTTATATTGACATTTCCAACGTGAAAAGGAAGTCTTACAGTGATAAGAAAATTGTTTTTAAGCTATATGCCACGGATGAGGCGAACGCTCTTTATTATGGGCTTCCAAAAAGAGACGTTGTAAGGGATGTTGAGAGAAGCAAATATATAAATTTAAATTTAAGCGGGGAAAGCGAAAAATTAAAAATTGAGCTTTACGAGGGACATGATGAGGACAGATTCGTATTTAACGAGATAAAGATAAACGCGAATTATCCGATGTTCTTTTCAGTTATAAGGCTTTTTTCCGTATTTTTGATTATATTGGCGGTTTATATCGTAAGACCTAAATCATGTTTTTATAAATATGTTTTGAATTTAAAATCGGTAAGGCAGAAGGTTGTCCTCGGTTTAATAATAGGGGCGCATATTATAGGCTTTACGGGAGTGAGTTTGTTTAATCCGAAGTTTGTTTCCGTAAAGATAGAGCATCACTTACAATATCAGCAGCTTACTGACGCTATTTTGGATGGACATGTGTATCTTGATAAAAAACCTCCGGAGACTCTTAAAAATATGGACAATCCATACGATACAAATTTAAGAAAGAGTACTTTAAAAAAAGAGGGGGAGAAGTTTCTGTGGGACAGGGCATACTATGACGGAAAGTATTATGTTTATTTTGGAATCGTGCCGGTTCTTGTATATTATCTTCCGTTTAAGCTTTTAACGGGATTTGATTTTCCTACTTTCGCTGGTATAGTGATTACCGCCATATTTTTTATGTTCGCTGTTTTGGGTCTTGTTCATCAAATAATAAAAAGGTATTTTAAAAATATATCGTTTATTCTTTATATTTTGTTAAGTTTCTTTTTTATAGACAGCTGCGGAATTATGTATCTTTTGAAAAGGCCTGATTTTTATTCCTTGCCTATTATTATGGCTCTTATGTTTTCGGTTTCAGGACTGTATTTTTGGATTTCATCTATTAAGTATAAGCCTTTAAAAGAAACAGCGAATAAAAAAATAAAAAATTCTAAATACAATTATGATGAGGAATTTATTGAGAGCGAGCAAAAATTTGACGGTTTTATCCTTTGGAGGCTCGCGGTAGGTTCCCTTTGCATGGCTCTTGTGGCGGGGTGCCGTCCGCAGGTTCTGATTGGTTCTTTTTTGGCGATTCCTATATTTTATAAGATAGTTTTTAAAGACAGGGGGTTGTTTTCAAAGAAAAGCGTAAGGGAAACAATATTGTTTTCGCTTCCGTACGCTGTTGTCGCCATAGGTCTTATGTATTATAATTATATAAGATTTGACTCGGTGATTGATTTCGGGGCTAATTATAATCTTACCACGAACGATATGACAAAAAGAGGCTTTGTATTGGGAAGGTCGCCTTTGGGAATTTTTTCTTATCTTTTTCAGCCTCCCGCTTACAGTCCGAGATTCCCATTTATAAGCGATGCTTGGTTTTACACGAATTATATGGGGGTTACAATCAAAGAGTATTTATTCGGAGGAATTTTGTTTAATCATTTTCTTTTATGTATAAATCTTTTTGTTTTGAAATTTAAAAATTCTCTTAAGTTTAAAGGATTATTTTATTTTTGTATTATGAGTATAATATTCTCGGTGTGTATAGTTATAGCCGATACTCAGCTCGCGGGACTTCTGCAAAGATATATGGTTGATTTCGCGTGGCTTATGTTTATTCCGGGGATTATACTTATCCTTATACTTTTGGAAAGAGTAAATGATTATTTGAAAAAGCATATAACGACTGTGCTATTGTGCGGTTTCGCTTTTAGTTTTTATTATGATTTCGCCACCGTGTTTTTTTACGGGGACGACGCTTTGTATAGTACGAATCCGACGATTCATTATACGGTAGCCCATCTTGTTCAGTTTTGGCTGTAGAATGTTAACGGTTTGTTTTATAGAGGGCTATAAATCTGTTAAATTATTATAATTTTATAAAAAAACAGGGGAATTTTCAGAGAAAAATATTTTTTAAGATATTATCTCTTAATCCTCCGTTTATACCGCGATTTTCGTAAAATAAATAAGCTTAAATTTTATAAGGGATTTATAAAATTTATAATGTGTGACAATAAAATAATTCATTGATGTATCAGGTTTATCATAATTCGCGTGTTTACCCTTTTATTGTTAGCTATAAAGTTAATTGACCGTAATACTTTTGAGACGGCTGAATTTTTTATAAAGAGAGGAGAAAAAAATGGACGAAAACAAGAAAAAAATAGCTGTATTGGTGCCTTGTTACAACGAGGAGAAAACAATAGGAAAAGTAATAGAGGATTTTAAAAAAGTTTTACCAGAAGGGACTATTTACGTTTATGATAATAACTCAACGGATAAAACATCGGAAATAGCCTCATCTTATGAAAGCGTGGTTGTAAAAAAAGAGCCGAGGCAGGGAAAAGGAAACGTGGTTAGAAGTATGTTCCGTCAAATTGAGGCGGACTGTTATATTATGATAGACGGGGACGACACATATCCAGCCGAGTACGCTCCGGAGATGGTTCGTCTTATACTTGAGGAAGATTTTGATATGGTAATAGGGGACAGGCTTTCCTCAACTTATTTCACAGAGAACAAAAGACCGTTTCATAATTTTGGGAACGTCCTTGTAAGATGGCTTATAAATAAGCTTTTTAAAAGCGACGTAAAAGATATTATGACAGGGTACAGGGCTTTCAGCTATGATTTTGTGAAGATGACACCAATTATGTCTGACGGTTTTGAGATAGAGACGGAAATGACAATAAACGCGCTTGATAAAAGATTTAATCTTGTTGAGATTCCCGTTAATTATAGAGACAGGCCGGAGGGAAGCGTTTCAAAGCTTAATACTTTCAGAGATGGTTTTAAAGTTATAAAAACAATTTTCAGAATGTTAAGAGATTATAAGCCATTTTTCTTTTTCGGTATTATAGGTCTTATATTTATTTTGCTTGCCGTAGGATTTTTCACGCCTGTTTTGATAGATTTTTTTAAAACGGGGCTTGTGGCTAAATTTCCGACTATAATAGTTTCAGTCGGCTGCGCCTCAATAGGTGTTATATGTTGGGCGATTGGTTTAATTTTAGAGGTTATTGTAAAAAAACACAAACAGGATTTTATTATAAATCTTAATTTGCTTTCAAATAAAAAAAATGACAGGGAATAAAAAATAGACTTTATAGGAAGCTGTGAAAATGGTGTCTAATCACATCTTTTGCCGGTATGCTTTATTAAATTTTCTTGAAATACCACTATAGGTATTAAGACGAAAACTTAATTCCGTGTATTAACAAAATCTGTACTTATCTGACAATTCTCCAGTTTCTGAGCCGGTCTAATATAAGCCACTCAAAATTTTGGAAAGGTAAGAATAATGTATGAAAGAAAAAATTATAAATTTTTATAAAAAGAGATTTTTATTAATCGCCTGTTTTTTATGCTCTTTAATATTTTTATTTGTTTTAGGGAGTTTTTATAGTGATAATTTTTTGACTAAAACTTACTATGATAAGGATTTTAAAAGTATTTACACGAAAGACGATCAAAAAACAATAGATAAAGATGGTGAAAGTGTAGATTTTACATATGGTCCTTATATAAATTTAAAAAAAGGTGATTATAATGTTAAGATAAATTATCAGTCAGAGGAAGATAATTATTTTGATATTACCGCTGATTATGGAGTGTTTTATCTCGCTAAGGGAAAACTTCCGAAAGAAAGTGAATCTGTAGACGCTAAAATAGAGGTAAAGGAAGATAAACACTGTAGCGGAATTGAGATAAGAACTTTTTATAAAGGAACCGGCAGATTTACGTTTGAAAGTGCTGAGATAACAAAAATAGGCGTATTCCCTGAGGATGTGGCGAATTTGGCTGGGGCGGCTATATTTTTGGCTCTCATACTGTTTTTAATAAAATCAAAAATGTTAAATAAAATCTCATTTTTTATATTAACGGCATTTTATATTTTGTTTTTCTTATTTATGTGGCAAAGCGTAATGGGTTTTATCGCGGGATATGTGACTCTTCTTATTTTTACGGTAATGTTTTTGTTATTGGACAAAAATATTGACAATATTATAAAATACGTAAAAGGAGAGGAAATAATCTCTTATATTTTAACTTCTTATATAGTTTCCTCTATTATGTTTTTATTTATGAGCGATGAATCAGCCGGCGCTATAGATTTTATAAAAACGGTAGGCTTTTCTAATCTTTTGTTTTTAGTCAGTCTGTTTTTCGGCGTTCTTTTTATACTGAGGCTTTTTCATAAAAGGCCTTATATAAATTACAGAATAATGTTTATTTTTGTCTTGTGGTATTCAATAGACGTAATTTTTGAATTAGAAAATAATATTTATCTTGAAATAGGCGTAATTTTAATTCTTCTGTATTTTATGTATTTTCTTTTTAAAGATGATAAAATGAGAATTATGGATATAAAAATGAGGGATAGGACCGCTTTTATAATTCTTTGTGTCTTGTTTTTATGCGCTTTTTACTTTGTGGCGATAAATACCATTTACCAATATAAAGTGTACAGAGTCGTTACCTATGATTTTGGCATTTTCGCTCAAATGTTTGAGAATATGGCAAAGACTGGCCTGCCTGTCACGACTTGTGAGAGAGGGGAGCTTCTTTCTCATTTTATGATACATTTCTCTCCTATATACTATTTAGTGCTTCCTTTTTATATGCTTTTCAGAAATCCGGAGGGGCTTTTGTGGATTCAGGCTTTTGCCGTTACTTCTGTTATATTTCCTGTTTACCTGGTTTCAAGAAAGTTTAAAAACTCTCCTTTTCTGAGTTTGATTTTATCAACGGCTGTTATGATGCTGCCTGCTTTTATATCACCAGCTTATATTGATTTTCATGAGAATAAGTTTTTGGCTGTTATGATATTCTGGTTTATATATTTTATGGAAAAATATATTGACACGAGGAATAAGAAAACTCTTATACTTATATTTATATTTGAGGCTCTTACTTTAATGATTAAAGAAGACGCCGCTCTTTACATGATTACTTTATCACTCTATTATATAATTGCCAGAAAAGAGTATAAAATCGGGCTTATAGTCTTTTTATCGTCCATTATTTATTTTACGGCGGTTATGGCGTTTATACAGTCGGGCGGAAAAGGTCTTATGGAAGGTCATTATGAGCTGTATTATCTTCCAGGGCAAGACGGTGTGGTTAATATGTTTGTAAATATTATACAAAATCCTACGTTTTTTATTAAAAATATGTTTACGGAAAGAACGTTTATTTTTACTTTATATATGGCGGTGCCTTTAATGTTTATACCGTTTATGTGTAAGGATTATAAAAATTTAATATTATTTATACCTTTTGTGTTTATAAATCTTATGACGGATTATATTTATCAAAGTGATATAGGTTATCAGTATAATTATGGAACAGGCGCCCTTTTGGTATTTTTGTTTATACTGAATTTAAAAGACAAAAAATTAAACTTTAAGTATACTATATGCGTAACAGCCGTATTCGCCTCAGTTTTTATGCTTTACGCTAATAGAGGGGGAGATCTTACAAGATATAAACAGTATTATAAAATACAGGCGGAAGTATATGAGGCAAGGAATGATGTTCTTAGAAAATATATACCAGAGGATGCTTCTGTGGCGGCTAACAAGTTTATAGTTCCTCATTTGTACAAAAACTATTATCTTTACACTTTTGACAAGGATTTCGATTTGAGTAAAAAAGTTGATTATATAGTTATTTATCAGTCGGATACAGAGTATATAAATTTAATAAATAAAGACGAGTATGAACCGATATATTCTGACGACCTTTTGATTTATGAGAGGAGGAAAGGATAAATGAGTATAAAAATCAGCGTTCCAGTCACAAGGGAGACAGCGGGAAAACTCAGGGCGGGAGATATTGTGGAGATAAACGGAACGATTTACACGGCGAGAGACGCCGCCCATAAAAGAATGCTTGAGGAATATGATAAAACGGGAAAACTCCCTTTTGATATAATAAATCAGGTTATTTATTTTGCCGGCCCGGCACCTGCCAAGCCTGGCGAACCGATAGGTTCGGTAGGGCCTACGACGAGTTACAGAATGGACTCATACTCTCCGAAAACAATAGAGCTGGGACTTACCGTAATGATAGGAAAAGGCGCGAGAAGCGAAGAGGTTATCGCTTTCATGAAAAAATATAAAGCGGTTTATATAGGGGCTATAGGCGGAGCCGGCGCTCTTTTGTCAAGCCACATAAAAAAATGTGAGGTAATAGCCTATAACGATTTGGGAGCGGAAGCGGTTCACAAGCTTGAGGTCTCTGAATTTCCGGGAATAGTCATTATTGACAGTTTAGGAAACAATCTTTATGAAACTGAGGTTTTAAAATATAAGGAGATTTAAAAAGATAGATTTTCTTAAATTTATGATGATGACGTAAGCTTCAGAAAATCATATTATATATTAAAGAATAAGAGGTGTGTTTTTATGAATAATAAAAAGGTTGTTGTTTTAGCGGCGGGTCAAGGAACAAGAATGAAGTCGAAGGTACCTAAGGTGCTTCATAAACTTCTTGATAAAAAAATGATAGATTATGTTATAGACGCGGCCAAAGAGGCGGGAGCAGATGAGATTTGCGCTGTTGTCGGGCATAAAAGCGCTATGGTTAAAGCTATGATAGGAGAAAGTGTTTCAGAGTTCGCTGTGCAGAAAGAACAGCTCGGAACAGGTCATGCCGTTATGCAGGCTGAAAAATTTATCGGGACAGAAGGAGACGTTTTAATTCTCTGCGGAGATACTCCCTTAATAACCGCCGAGACTATTAAGAAGCTTTTTGAAAATCACAAAAATAACGAAAACAGTGCCACTGTCGTTTCCGTTAAACTTAAAGACCCTACTGGATATGGCAGAATTATAAGGGAAAATCATTCTTTTTTAAAAATTGTTGAGCATAAGGACGCCACGGAAAAAGAAAGAGAAATAAACGAAATTAATACAGGTGTGTATATATTTAAAGCGTCGGATCTTTCGGAGAGTTTTAAAGAGCTTAAAAATGATAACGCTCAAAATGAGTATTACTTGACTGATTGTCTTGAGATTATAAAAGAAAAGGGACGCAGAGTTGGTGTAATGGTCGCTAGAGATGAGAATGAGTTTTTGGGTATAAACTCAAAACTTCAGCTTTCACGCGCGGCTAAGGTAATGAAAAGAAGAATTAATGAGTATCACATGATAAACGGCGTAACTATAGAAGATCCGGACAACACGTATATAGGAAAAGACGTTTCAATAAAACCCGATACGGTTATTCTTCCGGGCACGGTTATTGAGGGGAAAACGGAAATAGGTACAGACTGTGTAATCGGGCCAAATTCAAGAATAACAAACTCAATAATTAAAGACGGGGTGACAATCCAGTCGTCTGTTTTATTAAGCGCCGAGGTTGATAATTATACTACAATAGGGCCATTCGCTTATTTAAGGCCAAACTCAAAAATCGGTGAGCATGTTAAAATCGGAGATTTTGTCGAGATTAAAAACTCCACAATTGACGACGGCACAAAAGTATCCCATCTTACTTATGTCGGAGACTCTGACGTAGGAAAAAACGTAAACTTCGGATGCGGAACTGTTACCGTAAATTACGACGGCAAAAATAAGTTCAGAACCACTATAGGAGACAACGCTTTTATCGGCTGTAACACAAATCTTATCGCTCCCGTTACGATAAAGGACAACGCTTTTACGGCCGCGGGTTCGACAATTACTTTCGACGTGCCTGAGGGTTCTTTGTCTATCGCGAGAGCTAAACAGGTTAATAAACCAGGTTGGAGAGAGAAAAAAGAAGATTAAAACAAGGTTTGTTTTAAAGCGTAATATTTATACATTGATTTGTATATATCGAATTAACTTAAAAAAAGAGGTTTTAATCCTATTAACTCAATTGTTTTTGGATTAAGGTAACTTTGATTAAAGCGCGTATATGAAAACTAAAATACACATAAAAAATTATAAAAATAAAATTGAGTTATTTTCATTTTACTTCTTATAAAATTTCAGATATTTTCGCTTTATAAAAATTGTGCAAGATTTTAATAATTAGAGTTTTATAAAATTTTAACAATAGATATATAGTTTTTATATACGCTTTGACAAAGGAAAAAGTCAATCAATGATTTGGAGGTTCTTATGGGTTATTTATATAACGGAGATATAAAAATTTTAAGCTGCAACGGAAACAGAAGGCTTTCCGAGGAGATAGCGAAAGACCTTAATTTGAGCGTATGTAACGCGGAGGTCTCAAAATTCAGCGACGGGGAGATAAGTATAAAAATTAACGAACCGGTAAGAGAGTCGGACGTATACATAATACAGCCTACGTCGTCGCCTGTGAATGATA
>CAJTVH010000054.1 GCA_910579745.1 uncultured Clostridia bacterium
AACTCATCAAATGATTGCAATATGTAGTCTGTCTCAAAATAAAACTCATCGCCGTATTGGCTATTAAAGTAAAATCGGCAGCCGAAAACAGAGTACACATCTCTCCGTCAGCGTGATAAGGCACGCCGCTCTCAGGTTTTATATTCCCTAAATTAATCTGCCCTAAAAGCCCGTTTAAATTGATTTGGTCTTCTGTTTTGAGACTGAAACGCTTTGTATTTCCGTCTGATAAAGTCACCTCAATACCTTTAAAAATAGTTTCCTTACAAGCGGCGGATATTTCATTTATCTTATCCCCCTTGACTTCCTCAAGAGCTGGCTCTATAAGCCGTCTCGCCTCTTCCTCTGAGGCGGCTGGCGTTCCGTCATATCTCAAAATATCCTCCGTGTCAAGATTTGTAACCTTATAGTCTATACTCTTTGTGTCAAGCTCATTTAAAAGCCCTCCAAGCTCTGTTTCACCCGATATATAATGGGTAACCTTAAAGTCTGTCTCAACGCTCCCGCCCTGTGATGAGTAAGCGTACTCGACACAGTATTTGTTAATAACAATCTTTCCGTTTTGTATAAAATATCTTCTCATAAAAATTAATCCTCCCTAATTTATTTCCGGTTCTTTTTCCATAACTAACACACCAAAACCAGCGTTTACTGATACAATACTCTCACATAATGTCCAGCCTATACCTGAGAAAGTAAACGTAACCGTCACAGAGTTGGCGGCAGTGTTCGTATATCCGTCAATATACATATAGTTATCCGCTCCCTTAGACATTCTGAATTTAGTAAAAAACTGGTTAAATCTGCTGTGGTTAAGAATTGTAAAATTCCCGTCCCCTCCGTTTTGCGTAAGCGAGATCACGTCACTGCTGTGATAATTATGAACGTCCGCCATTATCGTCATAATCCCGCAGGCTCCCGTGTTGTCTGAATTGTTGTGAGGCTTTCCCTTAGCGAGCCTGTACCAGTTCCCCGCTGAGGCGGTAAAACTTACTGTTTTTTTGTTTACATAAGACGCGTTTAAATTTGTTAGATTACTTCCATTTCCATTAAATAAATTAGCTGTTATTGTTCCATTAGCCGAAACATTTCCCGATTCATAATATACTTTAAACGTAGGGTTTACATTATTACTCGTAATACACCAGCTATCGTTCGCGGATGTTCCGTTATGAACAAAATTGCCGTAATTATTACTATTATAGCCATTGGTTTTACTATAGGTATTAATAAACTGAGCGGTATCAGCGTTACAGCCGTTTCCTATCATAGACCAATTATCCCAATCCCCATTAAAACAATGTCTTATAAATATTTTGTGCAAATCGTAGTCGCCGCTGTTATTACTTATAGCATAAGGTATAGCCAATTGAGTTATTCCGGAATCAGAATAAGCAAATACCATTGGAAAAAACATATTAAATCTATCAGGGGCGTTTTTTTGTTTCGCTTTTACTAAACCATACATTCCCGATGTTGTTAAGCTATTCCAATCAGTACAATTTTGATAACCTGATTTTATTAACTGAAAATCAGAAGCGTGTTTCCCGTCCACAGTATCAGCGTTTACATTTGTTAAATTACTTCCGTTTCCCGAAAAACTTTCAGCCGAGATATTTCCGAAATTAGATACAGCGGGCAAAAACGAACCGCCTCCCCTAAGCCCATTTTCAGAGATGTGAAGCTCGCTGTCGTTTGTATCATCATTCCACTGAAAATTAATACCGCTCGCTGAAATACTTACTCCCCAGCTTGTGTCACTATCCGAATCGCTGTCCCACGCCGAAAAATTATTATGGCTATGGTTTTTCAGGGCGAAATCCGAGGCTTGTTTCCCTCCCACCGTATCAGCGTTTCCCCCGCTCGCCGGAAGACTCTTAGGGAAATCCTCTATATCGCTCACACTATGGGGGTGCCCGTCAAAGGAAAATGTTTTTAAACTCCTTCTTGTCCAAAAATCATACTCGGTACTGTACACATCGGCGGCGGCGTACATTTTTCCATCCTTATCGCTGTAAATTCTTGTGTATATCTCTAAAAAATCCGTATTATCAGGCTGAACATCTATATCCCTCCCCGATTTTAAAGATATTCCGGTAATCTCCTCAAAACCCCCGATATAAAATAACCCCTCATATTGTGTCTCAGCCAATTCGTCAAGTGAGTTAAATTCCCTGTATTTCGTAAACTCCGAGGCGTGATACCCGTCCACCGTATCGGCGTTTCCCCCGTCCTTATTTCTCGCCTCTGTATCAACATCACTTACAATACTTTGTAATTCATTAATTGATTTAAACGTTTTATTCATAAAATTGTTAAAATACGCGGCAGGGGGTTTATATCCAGGTTGAAAACCTACATTTTTTACCTCTTCTGTTGGTTCAATCCCCTTTTCGTTCCATTCAAGAGGTTTATTTTTAAATTCCAAACTCAAAAAATCAACTCCTTAATTCTATACAGGCAAATCAAAGTTATCATCAAACTCATACAAAGCCCCAAGAAATCCGCCTATTGTCTGTTCAATATTTCCAAAACCTTTAAGTTCATTATATTCATTTTCAGCGGTTCCAAACTCAAAAGTACCTTCTAAATTATCAGCCTCAAGTCTTACTGTAACAGGCAATACCATTTTTATAATCTCAATAACTTGTTTAGCGGAAAATCCTGAATTTAAAATAACCATATAAGGCAGTTTTCTCGCATAAATTACGCAAACCCTATCCTTGATTTCCTCAAAACTGATTTCAGATTTATCACAATTAAAAATAAGGCTGACGGCCTCAATTATTGAGGCGTAATCACCCTTACATAAGTTTTTCGCTATAATACCTCTTAGTAAAACTCTATATTGAATATCATTTAACCGCCCTCTTGTCTGTCCAAGCATATCCCCGTATAAATCTAAAGTCACGCCTGCCGCCTTATCCAAATCAACCATTGTATAAACATCCGCAATATCACTTTGAAATTCCCGCAGCGCCTCATAATTGATATTTAATAATTTACTGTTGTTACTGTCTGAAGATTTAGCGAAAGAATCAGGTAATTGTCTCGTATATTTATCTGTCATCATAATCAGCCACCTCAATCGTGATATTATCTTCTGTTAAATAAGCTGTCTGCGATGGTAATAAAGGGATTCTTGAATTCATTTTCTCCCCGCCCAAAACATTTACGTCTAATTCCGTGACTTCTTTCACACCTTTAACAGAATAAATATAAGAATATAAAGAAGAAAATATGACATCTTCCCCATTTCCAAGAGAATTAATACATTTAACAAGATTATCCTTAATTATTTTCAGTCCGTCTTTCTCAAATTTATTAGTAACGGCGACTATAGCTGATATTATAACATAGACTTTTTGGATACGTGTAAAGTAAATTAAATTTGAGTTACCCGACTCATCAATTATATTAACCTCAATATCCCCAAAACTGCGTATACCAACAGGTTTTTTAGCAAAGACCGCTCTGGCGATATTATCGTTCATGGCGGCGCTTAAATCATCCGTATTAACATAACACTCAAAAGTATGAGGCGGACGGCCATATTTATCCGCTATATCCGAGTCGTTCTCAATTACTACAGCGCTTTTTACCCCCTCAACTCTCATAACATTGCCTCGTATAGCTTCCGCTGTAGCTGAACCCGCTCCGGCTATAGCTAAAGCGAACCTGCGTCTTAAATCCCTGTCGCTTTCCTCATTCGCGCCATAACTAATAACAGACATATGCTCAATACTTGTAATTTCAGCGACCGGATTTATTATTTTTGTAATATCACCCACAGGTACGTTTCCGCTCTCGCCAAAATCCACCGCTTGTATGGTAATCTCACAATAATTGTCATTTCCTATAACAGTTTCATATACATTGTAAAAATTTATATCGTCTTCCGTACCAACTAAAAAACCAGCCGGAACAGAATATCCCTTATTCCCAAAAACCTTTATTTTATGAACGGCGGAAACTGGAGGGTTGCGGCTTACGCCGGCGAAAACACATAACCTATCAAGACTTACACCGCTCGCAGTATTAGGAAATCTCGAGTAATACGCTCCCTCTAAATCCTCATACATTTCTGATAAGTCCCCGCATATTATTCTAATAAATTTGCCAAGCGCGGTCTGCTCACCAGTTTCAATATTCTGTCCAAATAAAACTTTCGCTCTTTGAATTTGCCTCTCCACAATCTCATCATAAGACGGCCTTTTAAATCCCTTTTCCGTCAGCACACCCAAATAAATCACCTCCTTAATACACTAAAATATCACTTACAATATTATTTTTCTCGTTTACCGCCGTAAAATTTATAAACATTTTTCTTCCCTTTCCCGTCAAAGAAAACTCTGTTAAAATAAAAGTCTCGTCAATCTGTTTTAAACCTTCCTGAATCTCATTTTTTATCACATCTATATTAGGATTTTTAACTAAAATTTTTTTAAAGTCAATCCCCTCATTTTTATTAAATCCCCATTCATTTTTGTTAGTTCCCAAAACGGTTTTCACGGTTTGATTGAATAATTCCGCGTTCCCGATAATGTTTATACCATTTTTATTTAAAACAACATCGCCGTTTTCATCAAGTTTAAATCCACTCATAAAAATCACCTCATAAAAAGTCATAACCACCCGACAATAATGCAATCGTGTAAATTATGCCGCCCTATAACAGGCAAAGCGTAATTCCCGTTTTTTATATTACTTATATCTCTCTCACAGCAAACGCATAAAACCGTTTTACCGACAGCCTGCCCTTTTTCCGATGGTCTAATATGTTCAAGATAAACCACATCTTTTATGACAGCTTGTTTTATCGCTCGTTTTCCATATTGTTTTGTCAGCGCCAAAGGCTGAATATCCGCCGTTTTTGTTTCCTCGTTAAAACTTAAAACCCTGGCGAGAAAAGATGTATGTAAATGCAGAAGTTTTTCCTCTATCATATCGTCAATAAAATTTATACCATTCATTAAATAACCTCGGCTTCCGTTATAAAATCCGTTCCATTAAATGAGTGAGAACCTTTTCGTACCCTATAAACGCCGTTTATTTCCCTGCTTCTCAACTTAATTATAGCGGCGGTTGTTAATCTGTGCTGAAGGAGCATTTTAAATTTATAGCCCGTTATCATCACTTTTTCCTTATTTTTTTTCTTGTCATCTTCCTCTTCCTCAGTTTTTTCCTCTTCCGTAAATTCCTCAGGACTATTAATTAGGCCTGTTTCCTCGCAAACAGTAAAATTGATATTATCACCGCTCTTAATATAACGAACATAAATTTTACTTTTTAAAATGTACGCTGAAACACCGCAGACCTCAGCGTATTTCTTAATATTACTCATTAGCTCGCCGTCAACCGTAACAGAGTCTTTATATGCATGGTCTTTTCTTGTCTCAAACACCGCCAAAGGCAAATTTATTTTTTTAATTAAATCTCTCAGAATATAAGAGGCTTTTGTCCCCTTTGAATATGATATACTGTCAATTTTCCGCTCTTTAAGTTCCATACTGTCGATAGCGTTGATTGCCGTTATCTTGTCAACCCCGCTGTATTTTGTCGTAACTTTACTTACAAAGCCGCTGAATATAACACCCGTATCATTACCGTAACCCGCCGTAACAGTTAATTTTTTATCCAAAATAAAAGCTGATATAGTAGTCTTTGAAAGATTATAAATTTTTATTTCCGCCTCATTCGCTTCCGTGTCATCATCAAAAGGAATTTTAAACTCAATATCCAAATCAGACGAATTTATTTTAGCGCCGTTACACTCAACTATCGCCGTATGTCCAAATAACCCTTTTGGCATATCCCTCGCCGGATTTACATTCTCGCTCCAATCCCTCAAAGTTTTAACCATTCGTGAGATTTTACTATTCATCAGTTACAGCCCTCCCTCAAACTATTTCCCTCATTATCAATATATAAAAACACAGTATTATAAAAATTATCATAAGTAACCTTATTAGTGTTTCCTGACAAATCAAGAGGAATAATATTTAAACAAGGATATTTCGCAACCATAAAAATATCCTGAAACAAAGGAAGCCCGTATACAATAGGCTCTCCGTAACATATAGCCTCATTTTCCCTTAAAACGTCAACAGTAAACAAATCTTTTCTTTTATTATAATTAATTTTCAAATTGAAAAGCGTACTTCCAAGTAATATGTTAAAATTATATGGTATTAATTCTTTGTTTACAGGTATGTAGTCTCTCACAAATTTACCCGCCTCCAGACATAGAAAAAGCCTCTTTTTACAGAGACTTTAAATTATCAACTATATTTTTTAATTTTTATAACCTTATACTTTGTTCATAAGAATATGAATACCTCGACCCCTTACTAACCGTCTTTGTACTAACAAAAATACTAAAAACCATCGCAATTACGGTAAGCACAGCAAAAACCGCTAAAATATTTCTTATTATGTAAAGGTGCTTTTCCTGCTTTCTCATAAACTCAGTATTTTCACTCAGCATATCCATAGTTTTTAGCCTCAAAAAAATTTCATCTTCTTTAGATAATTCTTTTTTTAAAATATTTTCATCTTCTTCACCTTTGTCAAGACCAAATTTTAATAATGTCTTTTGAATATATTCTTGTTCAGTCAGCACAACTTCCTCGACTGGTTCTTCATATAAATTCTTGCCGCACACCGGACATATATAAGTCATACTTTTTACATCATTATTACAATGTGGACATAACATAAAAATAGCTCCTTTCAGCAACTTTTGTTTAATATTACCAAAAGCAACAAAACTTGTCAATCTTTTTATAATTATTTCTTGTTATAAACGTGCAAAACTGTTCCAACTTGTAACTTTGTCCAATCTCCATTAGGAACTTTATCTTTATTATTAGACGTAATAAAACCAACGCTCGACCCTTGACTTTTATAAACTTTCTCACCCAGATACCAAGCTGTCTCGCCTTTTTTAACCGTATGATAAACTTTTGTTCCGCTTTCCTTGTCACTCTGAATCTGCTGAGTTCCGGCGTTTTTATTAGCGGAGGCGGAATAAGATGAGTTTGCCGTTCTTATCTCTTTTAATGTCATATCAAAACTACAGCCTCCGGCGATAGTATACGGATGGTCTGTGTTAAAACTTTGAATTTGCATATTGGAAAAAATATTCCTGCCTATGTAAGTAATAAGATTACCTTTCCTGGCGAGCTCAGTTAAATTTTTTAAAACCGCCGGAGCGTTCTCGCCGACAATTTCTCCCGTTAAACTTACTGTTACGGGACTTCTTTTTGTGTGGTCTGTAATGTCAATTCCCTGTTCCACAGGGTGTGATGTTGACTCTGTACTTCTGCTCACCTTTTCCGTCAATACAAAAACACTTATTCCATTTATTGTAGCCATTTTGCTCACTCACTTTCAAAACAAGAAAAATCAAACTAAGCTCAAATTTAAAGACTTTTACAAATATTTATTGGTGTTTTCCTTAAATTTATTATACTTCTGTAACTCTTGGGCTCTTTCTGCTATACCCCGCGAACATTTCCTCAAAAAGTTCTTCCAAAGCGTATTTAGTCTGTGCTGCTGTTTCCTCATTTCCTCCATTAATATAAACATTAATATTTGGATTGATATTGTTAGTTTCCGTGTGGGTTGAATTTGATGAATTCATAACGCTGTTTTCAGGCGTATAACCCATACTCATATCAGTATTAAGGTTATTAAAACTCGCTTGAATATCAGATGTTTTATCTTTCATACCCAAAACAAGACCCTCTCCAACCATTTGCCCGTTTTGCCGCATAACTCTTGACGGGGAATGTATATCAAGTTCGGTCTTAAAGGCGTTATTTATATCCCTCGCCATACCTTTAACCTCAGTTAAAAGCTTTCCCTTTTGGTTTATAATACCATTTCGCAGTCCCGACACAATATTTTTCCCAATAAAGTCAAGCTTTATGTTTTCAAATACTTTCCTTATATTTGAGGATATTGTCATTAAAGTCATTATAAGCGGTATTGACTGAATTAATATACCATTTTGAAAACCCTGTATTGTATACATTCCTATTTCCCGCATAACAATAGAGGGAGAATGTATCCCCAGATAACTTTTTATAGTGTCCACAATCTCCTGAGCTGACATAGTAGATGTATCCGAAAGTCCAGGAATTTGATTTTCTAATCCCGCAACAAATCCAAGTACGGTATCTTTCGCTATTTCCTGCATATCGTCATTAAGTCCGTCATAGGGTTTAAGAAACGCTGAGACATTATCTTTTAACGTTTGGGATATTTCACCGTTTCTTTCCTTTAGAGTTGCCGACAATCCTAAAACTTGATTTATAGACGATATTGTATCAGAATTTATTTTAATTAAACTATCGGAATAAGCTTTCTCCTTTTGAGAACTTTTCTTAAAAGCATTCCCGCTGTCTATTTCTTTTTGATGCCCAGCTATTTGCATTCCACTATAAACAGGCATATTAGCAACCTTTTCAGCTTCTTTCCAAAAGCCTTCCTCCTTCTTTATAATATCAGAGGACAATTTCTCAACGCTTTCAGAAGTTAATTTATATTGTTCCTCTATTAATTTTCTTCTATTCTCAAAAGCTTTTTTAGCCGTTTCCAATTCTTTGTCTTTATAATGAGTTATTCCTTTATCATCGATTATTTTATCGTTTTTTTGATACATATTATTTATTTCGGCTAATCTTTGCTGATATAATTTATCCGCTTCTTTAAGCGCTTCAGTTTTTATTGTCTCCGCGTTATTAAGATAAGCCATAGCGTCACCAACAGCGTTTTTATCTCCTGGTTTTAATAATTCTATGGCCGTCTTTTGAGCGGTCATCTGGTCCGCGTATACATCAAATTTTTTCTTTTCAAGCTCTGTTATTTTGTTTTTATATTCCTGTATATTTTTAATATCCTCATTTCTTAAAGCCTGCTGTTCAGCAAATCTGGTTTTTAATATTTGACTTATACCCTCTTCTGCCTTGTCAATTTGTTTATTAATATCATCAAATGTAAACCCATCCGATGTAATCAATTTATCAAACTGTATAG
Organism: uncultured Clostridia bacterium; assembly: GCA_910579745.1. Taxonomy (GTDB): domain Bacteria; phylum Bacillota; class Clostridia; order Lachnospirales; family CAG-274; genus MGBC114079. The sequence goes on from CAJTVH010000054.1 coordinate 9,043, forward strand.
GCTGAACTGTGGTTTTTTTCAAAACCTCTTGAAGTGTTACCACCTCCGACGCGGTTTTCTTTAATTCTTCCTGATTTTTTGCTAAATACTCATCTGTATCATCAAGAGATATAATAAATCCTGATAGAGCAACCGTAGCGATACCTATAGCCATAGCCGCCCACCCCCAAGGTCCGGCCGCGATAACAGCGTTCACCATCTTTGTGGCGGTTTCCACAGCGTATAAAGTAGTTAAATACGCCGTTTCCGCAGTATTTACAGCCATTAGCCACATTTTATGAGCTTTAAGAATAATATTAGCCGCCGAGGCCACACCATTATAGGCAAATACAGCCGCCTTAACCGCTATATATCCTTTAGCCGCTATTTTAAGTACAGGTATAATTTTACTCATATTTTTAGATATACCTCTAACCGTACTTGAAATAATATTGGCTATACCTTTGACAATGGGAGAAATCCCTTTAATAATACTTATTACATAGCCTATAGCTTCTTTTACAAAAGGAACAGCAGAGTTAACAGTCTCGCATATTATATTTATAACATCGCTGATAATCGGAGCCGCCGTCTGTACAGCCCAATTAAACACATTAACCAATTCCGGCAATATACTGTCCGAAAAATGCGTAAACAATCCGCATATACTATTCCAAGCACTGAGAATAGTATCTTTGTTCCTCATAATCAAACCGAAAATTCTGTCAAATAAGCCCGCGGCCTTTTGAGTTATTGCCTGAATAACAGGAATAACCGCTGATTTTATTGTATTAAATCCCTCAATCAACGATGGAAGAATATTTGTTTTAAACCACTCAAAGTTTTTAGACACATTATCAATAACTCTTTTAACAATAGGTGAAATTTTCTCAAATATCGGCGAGAGTGTTTTCGTAAGTTTCCCAAACCCAGAGACAATATTAGGCAGAAACTTTTCTGAAATCCATTTAACGGCTCCTTTGAGCGGTGTTTTTATTACATCGTATATGTCAATCATAAATCCTTCAATCCCGCTTTTTAAAAGAGTAAGCTGCCCTAAAAGGTTATCATTTTTAATATCCGCCATTTCTTTAGCGGCTCCCGTTGAATTATTTATCGCTTTTGTAAGTTTATTAAAATCATCATCACTGGCGTTTACAACCGCCAAAAGCCCTGACATAGCGTTTTTACCCGCAAGCATAGCGGCATAAGCGGCTTTTTCATCTTTATCTAATCCCTTGAAACCTTTTCTCATATCAACCATAATTTCCTGAAAACTTTTCATATTGCCTTTTGAATCCTGTAGATTTAACCCAAGTTTCTTCATAGCCATAGAACTTTCTTTAGTTGGCTTCGCCATTCGAGTAATAACCGAATTAAGAGCGGTGCCTGATTGACTGCTTTTAATTCCGGCGTTTGCCATAAGTCCGATAGCAACCGCTATATCCTCGCATTTATAGCCCATCGCTCCGGCTGACGCGGCGGTATATTTAAAAGTCTCGCCCATCATGGAAACATTTGTGTTCGCGTTACTGCTGGCAACCGCCAAAACATCAGCGAACCGCCCGCTGTCTTCCGCTTTCATTCCGAAAGCCGTTAAAGCGTCCGTAACAATATCCGAAGTAGTTCCCAAATCCTCACCCGAAGCCGCCGCAAGATTCATAATTCCCTCAATACCGCCAATCATTTGCTCAGACTTCCAGCCCGCCATAGCCATATAATTCATAGCCTCCGCTGACTCGCTCGCTGAAAATACTGTCGTCGCTCCCATTTCTTTAGCTTTTTCCGTAAGTTTTTCCATTTCAGCGTCGTTAGCTCCTGATACGGCTTTAACATTTGACATTCCTGACTCAAAGTTCATTCCCGTTGAAATAACATTTTTCGCTGTGGCGCCTACGGCTACAGCGCCCGCGGCTTTAGCCACGGTTCCTTTTATCCCGCTTCCGATTCCCCCGCTCTCTTTTGCCAGTTTCCCGACCTTTTCCGTACTTTCGTCAGCCTTTCTGTTAAACCTTGAAAGACTATTTATAAGATTATCAAACTTTGTATTCACAAAATTTTTAAATTTAGAAGCCGTCTGAGTTATTTTACCGCCGACATTTGATACACCGCCCGCTAATTTTGATTTAAAACTTTTTGAGGCGGTTTCAGCTCCCCTCGCCATCTCTTTAGCCGTTTTTGTTATTTCATTTCCCGTATCTTTAATGGTTTGCGCCGCTCCGCCGAACCCCTTTTCTATATCCTTTGCCGCTTCCCCCGCGGCGTCACCTATATCGTCAAATTCCTCAGAAATATCATCTATAACATCATCAATATCACCCGCGGCGTCTTTAATAACCTTTCGCAAATCTTTCATCATATCATTTATTTCCTTTAATCCCTCGTCGTCAATATCAAAGGAAATTGAAACGACATCTTCTCTGACGACATTTTTTTCAGCCATACTCCCGCCTCCTTTCTCACACAAAAAAAACACCTGAAAATTTTCAGATGTTCTCTTTACAAATATTTATTTTATGTTATAATTTAATTAGAAAGGGTAATTGCCACAAAGTGTGGTTAGCCTATATAAAAACTTATTAAATAACAGCTCTATATCGCCAAATACAGGGGGCTGTTATTTTTTTGCGTTAATAACGGCTACAATAATCAAACCAAATGTAAAACATAACATTAAAGCCTCGTATGTAGACATAGCGCAAGCACCTCCAATCTTTTCAAATTGGAAGCTCACCTCCTTCCTAAAAAGGAATAGGAGGCTAACATACACCCTGTTCAATTACCCCATATGATTATTTTATCATATATTGTCAGCCGCCGCAATTATTTAATTTATTAACAGACTTTCTTTTAAAACTACGTTATTACGTCAATTTCATAAAAAAGAAAAAATATTTTTTCAGTGTTTCAGCGAAAGGCGTTTTGTTTTTAAATACCGAAAACGCTAAAAATACTAAATAAAATACTTTTTTCTGACCTTTCCGAAATTGACGTAATGTTTTGAAATAAGTCTAATAAACCGTTACTTTTTATTTTTCGCCTTAATATACATATCAAGAGCTATATTCGCCATTATTATTTCTTCCTCTGACATCTGGTGAAAAACAGTATTATAATCTAAACTCATATCAGACAAAATCAACCGCCACATTGCCCATTGCTCATTTACCCGTTTCTTTAACAGGTATTTCGGCTTTGTCCCGAAATTTACCCTGCGCTACGTTCAATCCCCATTTAACAACCTTATTATACGTCGTTATATCCTCAAAATCATCAATCTTTACTTTAGGGTCGACAATTACATTCTCACAAACATACTCGCCTAACTCAAGATTGTTAATATTTCCGTTTGAGTCTTTGCATTCGTCAAACATTTTAAGACATTCTGAAATTCCGTTAAACTGCGCCGTATAAGTAACTCCATCTATTTCTTTTTTTCTTGTGTAAAAATTATTTTTCCCGCTCATATTAAAATACCTCCAAAATACCTCAAAAATAAATAAAATTATAACAAACCTCAAAATAGTATCCGTCATACGCTTTCAACCGTATAATCAAACACCTGAAACTCAAACTCTCTGTCACCCGCCTCGTTTGTATGGGCAAGCTCAGGGAAATTTTTAATCATAGCGTTTGACCCCCCGAATCTTTCTTTTAAATTTTTATTTGTAACCCATATAGAAACATTACGGCTTTCTCTCGCCATATCCAAAAGCATAGCTTTCTGCGGGCTCGTGCTTTGTATCGTTAAAGTAACCGTGCCAAGAGGATTATTTATCACGTTTACAACAACGTCTCCCTGCGCTCCTACAGCGGTTCCGACAAATTCCTCATCTTTTGAGCCCGTTACCATATCCTCGCTCACACCTGTAATATAAACCCCGTCAACCGTAATAGTACAATCTTTCGCGTTATATTGAGTAATCATTCACACCAGCCCCCTTTAAATCTCAATAGTTCCGTTAATCTCAACATTATGTACGGCTCCGGCGAGAGAAAACTTAAACTCGCCCATTATATAGCGTCTCGCTGTTCTATCGTCAAGACTTGTCTCAGAACGTCCCGCGTAATTCACGCTGTAAGCCGCCGTACCTTTTTCATTAACGGCTATTATTCCATTATTATACGCCGTGTTAAGAACGTCCACGCAAATATTCTCAAGAACCGCTATCCCATTATTATCATAGGATATTTTATCAAGAGAGTTCAGCGCCCTTTGTGTTTTATATTCTATCCGCTGAACAATCCAATCCTTGCTGTCAATAATGTCAATATACTCACCGCTTAAAACAGTGCCCTCACTTGTGACTTTATCTCCCGACTTAGTCACAAAGGTTATTCCTCCTCCTTTATGAATATTATCAATTTCCGTATCGCTAAGAGTAAGAGCTTTAAGCCCTTTAAGAATAATATTCTTATAAGTAAAACTTCCCGCCGCCTTTCCCGCCGTCGCCCCCACAAGAGCCGCCGGAGGACAGACGACATTTTTAATCTCGCTGTCATTTTCATCATTGTAATAAAACGCCACCGTACGCTCATAATCTTTAAAAGCGGCGAAATCATCAATATTCTCACAGTGAGCGAAAAACATTTTACTGTCTTTAGCCTCGAAAATATCAGCGATAGCCTTAATATCCTCTTTAGCCATAGAACGCATATCAGCCACTAAAAGCTGTCTCCAGTCTTTAGCCCATATAGTCTCAAGCACATCATCAGCGTCATTTGAGACAGACATAACAGCTATTTTCTCAGGAATACTTTCCTGCGTAAACAATAAATTAGCCGCTTGATATATAGACGTGGCTTTCGCGCCGGCGGCTTTCGTTTTCTCATCATCACTTTCCATTATCGATATTAGCACCGCTAAAACCTCATCAATACTCACGCATTCCGTATAAGGCAAAACTTTTTCGGATTTAACCGCTAAAATAAGCGGATAGCCAAAAGACGCGCTGCCTGTGCCGGATTTAACTTTAATATTTACTTTAACATCACTCGCCATTTTACCACTCCTTATTATTAATAACGGCGGTCTCAATATAGCCCGCCGTTTCAGCGTCTTCTTTTTTAATAACGTCTAAAAGCCTGAAAGTAACATCAAGCCCGTTTCTATACTCATAATTAATTGTGATAATATTATCTCTGTTAAAAATATTTCCGGTTTTTACGGCTACAATTTGGTTGTCGCTTAAATATGTGTTTCCCGCCAAATCAAAATAATCTTTAATTCTCAGAGCGTTGGAAACACTCTCAATACTATCATCTGACTGGCTTGTAAAACTCCATATTTGATTAAGTTCTTTGTATCTTGTGCCATCAGCGGCTATACAAAATCCTTTCACGTTTGAGTCAAGAGCCGTTGTTACCGTGTAACTGACGTATGGATAATCAGGTGCGGGGGCCGTTTGATTTGACGCGATAACAGCGCAGTTCACAAATTCAGAAAGACCAGCGACAATAATTGACTCAGTATTCTTTATATCAATCAACCATATCACCACTTTTACCATCAAATAAACTGACATATTTCAGCAAGTACACAAACACATCTGAATAGTCGCTGTAATCCGTTTCCTGTTCAACAGAATAGATATTGTTTCTGTATAGAATTTTAATACTTTTTAAATCCCCATCTAAAGGCTTAAACATATAAAGCTGTCTGTCTTTAGCCGTATAACTTCCTCCTGATTGATATATTTTTCTCTCAGCCAAAGGAATAACAGCTCCAAAGCCATCTTTGATTTCTTTTTTTCCTTCTTGCCAATACCCGTTTACATACTTGCCGCCTTTTGTTTCTATTGTTTCAAAATTAACTCCATACTTTGTAATAAGTCTTGAAAAGTTATACAATTTCATTTATTCCACCTCATAAGAAATACTGTTAATCATATTTCCAGTATTAACAAGAGGATTGTCCGAACCTTTTCTCGCAGCCGTAAAAGGATGATTAGCGGGATTACTCAATTCTCTTGAATACTCTTTTATCTTAGTTGAAAGTTCCAGTCCGGCAAAACCGCAAAGAATTTCCCCTGACATATTTCCATCAAGAACCATAGGGAGCAATCTCATAGTTTTATTAATGACCTCTTTATGACACTCATCAAAACCATTTCTTAAAAAACCTCTTTCAGGAATAACAATCTCCGTTGTTTCTTTTCTCAAATGTAAACCATTAGCGTGAAGCCACGCCCTCATTTTCTCAGTTACCTTAATTCGGCAGCCATACTCGTGAATACCAGCGAGCCACGCGTTTTCTCCAATAACACCAACATTGACTCTTTTACCGTTAAGTCCCTCTATACTTCGCCGCGTTTTAGAAATATTATCTTTAACGGTTTTAAATTTAATTTTTCCCATATTAACCCCACCTTCTCGCGGCGGAAATAAATTTAAAATCTGATTTTAAATAAGGCTTAATAAGCTGTTTAGCAATATCAATCAATAAATCGCTTTTGTTTCCGGAAGAAAACGATTGTGACATTCCTCCGATACTTTCGCTTGTGACGTTATCGCTCCGGCTTATTAAATCACAAAATTTGACTATAAACAACTTAGCCCCGCTTGGAAGCGAGGCTATTGTATTTATATCATTAAAATCAATTTTTAAATTTGTATTCCGCTGAAGCCATTCAACAGCCGTTTGAACAGTAAGCAGTGTCTCTGAAGTATTTTCATTAATTGGTATACCACATTTTATAATATCGTCAATACTCATAAAAATCACCTTTTTAAGATTTTTCTTTTTTGTCTTTATTGATAACAGGCTTTTTATTTCCCTCTCTCAAAAGATTTTTTTTGAGCTTTTTTCTCACCTCGGCATCAGCTTTAGCTCTGGCTATAATGTCTTCCCTGCTGGATTTTACATTAATCATTTTTTGACTCTCCTTTTTTTGTTTCTTGCTTTTCCGGCTCTTTGAGTTTCGTTTTTTTCTTCGCGTTTTCAGAAATCTCAGTACCGGCGGGATAAATAACCCCGCCGATTTTAACAGTATGGTCAAATTTCATATCAGTTTACCTCCATAGCGTAACACTCGTCCATTCTCTCAAATGACGGTAAAACAATCTCAGAAACAGTAGTTTTAGTATTTACGGGGTCGCTTGTAATTGTAACTGATACGGCGACGCCCGTGTTTACAATAGACACATCCGCGGTATTACCGCTTGCTAAAGTACGTTCCTCAGGAGTTGTGCCATACCAAGTTGAGCCTAAAACACCGTTTGGAAGAAGCATAATAATATTATCCGGATAAAATTTACTTTCTTTTCCCGACTCATCTTTAAATTTTTTGTTGTATACGATAATCTGAACATTGTACTCCTCAGCTATAAAGTCTTTAACCCTTTTGGAAGTCATATTTACGTTAGCCGTAACATTCTGCGCGAGAACAGCGCTTCTTACCTTAGAGCTGTTTTTAAGCATATTGAAAGTAGCCTGTGACATAAGAGCTATTTCCGGTCTTGTACCGCTCTCACTCTCTTGATTATCAAGAGCTGTCTCAAGGTCTGTAAGCGGGTCGCACGTATCGGAAGCCGACCATTTATCAGCGGTATCCTCAATAGACATATAATGTTTTTGCTTCCATTCCCCGTTTTTGTCATAGTTATATGTATAATCCGTGCCATTAGCTGAAATCTCAATCCCCATATTCCCGCCTAAAGGCGAGAGCAACCGCATAATCATTCTCTCAGGAACAACGTTCGCACCGTCAATAAGCGTCTGACTGTCATTAAAAATGTTTTGTAACACCTGAACAGCGTAAGGGTCGCTGCTGTCCTGTACCCTCATAATTTCCTGCTCGTCTTTTTCAGTAACCAGCATAGATTCTCTGAAAAACGCCATTTCCGTTTCCGTCAAGCCAATACCGACCCTGTCCCTGAAAGTCGACTTTGAGTCAAAACTTGACGGAGCGAGAGAAACAGGCAGTCCTTTATGCCCCTTAATCCATTTAAGGTCAAGCCCTGCTTTCTTTTGAGCCGGGAAAAGCCCCGCGCCCAGATATGGAATTGTATTACTTGCCGCCTGAGTGTAATTCAGCGCGATCGCGTTTGAGTTAAATACATCTGATAACTTCATTATAAAATTCCTCCTTACATAAATTTAATAAGATTTAAAGCCGCAATCGCCGCCGTGTTAGGCTCAGCGGGCATTTTATCCTTTTTAATAAAGCCGTGTGTGATAATTGTCCCGTTAGGATTCCCATTTTTATCGACGTCGCTCAGCAAAACCCCTACAGCGGTATTGTCATTCGCTGGTATAATCGTTCCCGCTTTAATAACGCCGTTTTCGTCCCCATCAATATTTGAACAGTCATAAGTAACAGCGGCATAATGGTCATTCGCCAAAATAATTTTACTTTCCGTAACTTTAGTTTCTTTAAATTTCATTGTATTACCTCCTGACTTACTTTAAATACGCGTCAATAACGTTTCTTGATTTTTCTTTCGCGCTCGCCGACATTTTTCCAAGCTGAACAGCGATATTATTTTCATTGCCGCCCCTATCCTCATTGGTTCCTTTACCTGGAATACGGCCGTTTTCCTTAAAGGTCCTGTCAACCTCCGCTTTAACAAATTTATTAATCAATCCGCCGAATATTTTAACCTTGCTGTCAATTTCCTCTTTCGCGGCTCCCATAACAAAATCAATAAGCTCTAAAGAGTTCTCGCTTCCATCATCAAGGCCAGCGGCTTTAATAGCCTTAATAGCGTAAAGACGGTTTTCTTTTTCTGTAACCTGTCTTTCACGCTCCGTAATTTCAGCGATTTTATTCTCAATTTCAAGCTGTTTCAGTTCGTCCTCCGATAATTTTTCTTTTTGAAGTTTCTCCAAAGCTTTTGTTAGTTTTCTATTCTCATCAGCCAATTTTTTATTTTCTCTTTTGGCGGCGTCCTGAATCAGCTTATCAAGCCGGCTTGTGTCATTATCCTCATTTTTCTCCTCCGCTTCTTTATTTTCTCCGCCAGGACTCACGCCTTTCTCTAAGTCAGCCGCGGCGGTTTCCCCGCCGCTCCCGCCTTGTCCCTCGCCTCCCTCGCTTTCCCCGAAAAAATTAAGATTAATAGGTAAAAACCTTTTCATTTCCATTTTCATACCTCCAATATTTTTTATATAAAAATAACCGCCAAAACATACAAAGCGCTCAATTCCTCCATTCCCGCCAAGATATAGATTTGACAGCTTATTTTTTCTTTTCCCACACAAAAAAACACCTGAAAAATTTTCAGATGTTCTCTTTACAAATTATTTTTTTATGGTATAATTTAATTACAAAAGGCAATCGCCGCAAAAGCGGCTGACCGTTAGATGATAGAAAATTCCACCCGTCTACCGACCAAAGTATCAGGGTGGTTTTTTCTATGTATAAAAGAAAAAACTGTTACTACTTACTGAACGTAAAAACGAACGTAAGCAACGCCAAAAGGAAAAGACCAAAGGTCATTATATCCTTAAAATCAAATTGATTTCTCATAGCGTCACCCCCATTCTTTAAAGAATGAAGGTCAGCGCACCCCGCACCGATTGCCCTGGTTCATAGGCGGGCAGTAAAGCGTAAACTTTACGACCAGCCCATATAAATATTTTATCATAATCATTTATTTACCGCAATATTACATCTCTGATTTTCACGGAAATCAATTTTCATATATAACCTTTAGTAAAGATGTACAATCAAGTAAACAGTCAAACATAACTTTGGAAAT
>CAJTVH010000055.1 GCA_910579745.1 uncultured Clostridia bacterium
ATTTTTTGTAACTTTTTTTATCTTATGAAAATTTTCCTAACTTCCTGTCCTAACAGCGACTTCGTTATTTTATCATACCATTTTTATTATGTCAAGGTCTTTTTTGTAAATTTATGAAATTTTTTTAAACCTCATAAATTTAATTGTCTTTTTTACATAAAACTTCAATAAACTCCGCTCTTACTGTTTATAATCGTCATAAGGTTTAATTTTTCAAACACCCTTTAGCGTAAAAAAATTAAATATTGTCACTACATTATAGCTAGACAACAAAAATCTCACAAAACCCTATAACCTTAATTCTTCAAATAAATATAGACTTTAAAAAAAAAATGTGATAAAATTTTATATTATAAAAAGTAATCAGTTTATTATAATAATTATTAATGATAGATTTTGAATTGTGTTATAATTAAAAAATCCATTAACAAAGGAGCTAAAAAAATGTCGTACGATTTTCAAATGGTAAGAAAAGGATATAACCCCGATGAAGTTGACGCGTATATAGAGGAATTGGAAAATCAGCTTAATGAATATAAAGAAAAATCGTCAACAATAAATAAAGCCATAATAAATGCCCAGATAGCCGCTGACAATATAATAAAAGCGGCTCATTCCGAAACGGAAAAAATATTGTCTCAGGCTAAAAAAGAGGCTACAGACTTAAAACAGGCTACAATAAATCAAATTAAATATTTAAAGCTAAATATAGCCAATCAAAAAAATTTAATAAATAATTTCCGTAGAGATTATGAGTTTTTGACAGAAAAATATTTAAATCCATTAGTAACTTCCGATACTGACAAAGTATTTGATAAATTAACGGAAATAGAACAAGCTATAGACGAAATCTCAAGTCCGGGCGACAGGGGGTATAAAGGCGCTCCATCTTTACGTAAACCGGAAAAAAAGTATACTCGAAGAGACAGCGGCTCAGAGGATCAAAAAAGAACTGTCTCAGAAATCCCTTCCGAAAATTCACGAGAAGATAAATCGAATGATGAAAATGAACAAATCAATAATCCCGAACACAACAATGACAATTATCACACGACCTCTCTTACTCTTGAGGAAACAAGAGAACTTCTCTCATAAAAATTTATCGTGATATTTTAAAGGTGCGTCAATGAATAAAATAAATTATGATAAAAAACTTGAAAATGAGATACAAAAATTAAAGAAAGAAAATAAAATCCCGTCTCTTCTTCTGCATAGCTGTTGTGCGCCTTGTAGCAGCTATGTTTTGGAATACTTGTCTGATTTCTTTAAAATAACCGTGTTTTATTACAACCCCAACATATCCCCAAAAGAAGAGTTTATAAAAAGAATAGACGAGCAAAAAAGATTAATAAGAGAGTTGCCCTCAAAAAATGAGATTAACTTTATAGAGGGTTTCTATGACAGTGAGAAATTTGTGTCACTCTCAAAAAATCTCGAGCGTATGGAGGAAGGCGGGGAACGTTGTTTTAAATGTTATAACCTTAGGCTTGAGGAAACGGCCCGCCTCGCCAAGAAAAATAGTTTTGATTATTTTACGACTACTCTTTCTGTAAGTCCTTATAAAAACTCAGATAAATTAAATCTCATAGGAAAAAGCCTGTCGGATAAATATGGAATAAATTACTTGTATTCGGATTTCAAAAAGAAAAACGGCTATAAACGCTCAATAGAGCTGTCAAAAAAATATAATTTGTACAGGCAGGATTACTGTGGCTGTATATACTCAAAAAAAGCGAGAGAAAAACATCTTTCGTCACTCTCACACGAAAATATATAAAGCAAAGCCCGTTAGCGCTTTGCCCTCACAAAAACACTCGCAGCGCTTTTACCTGTTATGGCGGCAAAAGGTTTGTTACGGAGCGATAAAAATGGAGTTAAAAAACAATATAGATATTATTTTTAATGATAAAAATATAATAATAGCCAAAAAACCGGCTGGTATGCCTTGTCAAGCGGATAAAACGGGAGATACGGATATGCTCGCCTTTCTTTCGGAAAGCTTTTCATCAGAAATATTCTTAGTTCATAGATTAGACAGGCCTATAGGCGGGATAATGGTTTTCGCCAAAAATAAAAAATCCTGCGCCTCTCTCTCAGAACAAATCAGGGAAAAAACTTTTAAAAAAACATATTTAGCCGTTGTATGCGGCACTCCCCAAAAAAGTGAGGACACGTTAATTGATTATATAATAAAAAATCAAAGATTAAATTTATCAAAATCCGTCCATAAAAACACGCCTGGGGCAAAAACAGCGGAACTTAGCTATAAAATCATAGATACCATTGAGACGGATGACTTCGGCTCTTTAAGTCTTTTAAAAGTTGATTTAAAAACAGGAAGACATCATCAAATAAGATTACAGCTTTCAAACGCGGGTTTTCCTATATGGGGAGACACAAAATACAACGTCGCTCTTAAAAGACATGGTTATGTAAAAACAGCTCTTTTCTCAAGCTCAATAGAATTTACAGACCCCGCCACAAATAAACTGGTTAAATATGAAATATCCCCTCCTGATGAGTTTCCCTTTAATATTTTTAAGGAAACACCTATAACTCAATAAAACAAATTTATGTATCTTTTATAATAAAAATTTTGATTTTATATCTTTTCACCTTCTATTTTAAGATGAATTAAATTTTTTAATTACAAATTTTCTTTCATCACCTCTGTACATAATACAAAAGGGCTTGTCTCGTTAAAAATTACTGATACGACAAAGCCCTTTTTATAATTACTATTCCTCTAAAAGATTTATCACATTGTCAAAATAAATGGCGTCTGTTTTCTCTCTCCAATTTTTACAAGCTAAAACAGCCTGTTCCTTAGATGTCACAGTCATTTTAAGCTCCAGAACAATCTTTTCATTTTCATAAACCCCGCAGCTCACCACATAATTTCCGTCGCCTATATGAAAATAATTGGCTTTCGTGTCAAGCTCCTTTCGGACTTTGCTCTTCATCGTCAAAATATATGAATCGACTTTTTCTATAATCTCTTTAGGAATTTTGTGAATAAAAAGAGAGAGAACTTTCTCTCCTTCGTCTGTGCTTACATAAATAAGCTTGTCTGAATCTTTTATCTCTCTTATAAAATCGCTTTCCACCATCTCAAAAATATAATTTTGTAAAGAAAAATACTCCACAGAATCTATCTCAAGGGCGAAACGGCAAATCTGCCCTTTAGACATAGGCATATTTATTTTGTGTAAAAGATATAATATAGTCAGTTTGCTCTCGGCAAGTTTTTCAACTGATGATTCAAGCATAAATATACATTCCTTTTTAAAAATAAATTTTAACGCTAACTATATTATATAACATAATTTTAATAATAACAATCCAATTTTTTTATTTTATAAAATAGTTTGCTTTACCCTATTTATTAAACTTCTTTCTTATCTTTATATCTCTTTATCCTCTTTTTAAGAAAAAGATTATTATTAATTTCTTTTGTTTAAAAAGAACCCTCCGCGAAAAATTGCGGAGGGTTCTTTTTATTTTCCTTTAGCTTCAAGTCTAATCAAAGCGCGCCTTAAAGCGAGCTCGGCTCTCGCGATATCAACACTGTCATCGTTACTCCGAATACGGTTTTCGGCTCTTTCCTTAGCGGCTATGGCCCTCTCCTCGTCGATTTCCTCAGGCCACTCCGCAGCGTCTGACAAAACGGTAATCCCTCTTTCGTCAACGCTCGCGAACCCGCCGAAAATAGTAGCCTTAATTTCATCCTCGCCGTTAATAATACGTAAGAATCCATAATCAAGAGTAGTTGTTAATGGCTGATGACCATGCAAAATACCAATATCACCGATTGAGGAACGCATAATAACCATTTCGGCCTCTTCATCATAAAGCTCTCTTACCGGCGTAACAATACGTAATCGTATTTTATTTTCTGCCATATACATCACCCATTAATTATTTGTTTGCTTTAGCGACAACATCGTCTATGGTTCCGGCATTAAGGAAATAGTTCTCCGGAATATCGTCGTGTTTTCCCTCAAGAATTTCCTTAAAGCCCCTGACGGTTTCGGAAACAGGAACATATTGTCCGTTAAAGCCCGTAAATTTCTCAGCGACGAAGAACGGCTGAGAAAGAAATCTCTGAATCTTTCTCGCTCTGTTTACCGTAAGCTTATCCTCCTCAGAAAGCTCATCCATACCAAGAATAGATATAATATCCTGAAGTTCCTTGTATCTCTGTAAAATTGCCTGAACCTGCCTTGCCACCTGATAATGCTCCTCACCGACTACCTGAGGGTCAAGAATACGAGAGGTGGACTCAAGAGGGTCAACCGCCGGATAAATACCAAGCTCAACTATAGAACGTGATAAAACGGTCGTGGCGTCCAGGTGAGCGAAAGTAGTAGCCGGAGCTGGGTCCGTAAGGTCGTCCGCCGGCACGTAAACGGCCTGAACAGAAGTAATTGAACCGCTTTTAGTTGATGTGATTCTTTCCTGTAAAGTACCGACTTCAGTAGCCAAAGTAGGCTGATAACCAACGGCTGACGGCATACGTCCCAAAAGAGCGGAAACCTCGGAACCAGCCTGAACAAAACGGAAAATGTTATCAACGAATAAAAGCACGTCCTGATTTTCCTCATCACGGAAATACTCCGCCATTGTAAGACCTGTAAGAGCGATTCTCATTCTCGCCCCAGGAGGCTCGTTCATCTGTCCGAAAACAAGGCTTGTTTTGTTGATAACGCCCGATTCCTGCATCTCGTAGTAAAGGTCGTTACCTTCTCTCGTACGTTCTCCTACTCCCGCGAAAACCGAGAAACCGCCGTGCTCAGTAGCGATATTACGGATAAGCTCCATAATAAGAACCGTTTTACCTACTCCGGCTCCGCCAAATAAACCGATTTTTCCTCCTTTTGAGTAAGGGCAAAGAAGGTCTATTGATTTTATTCCTGTCTCAAGAAGCTCCGTCGCCGCCGCTTGTTCAGCGAACGTAGGAGCGGTTCTGTGAATAGCCCATTTCTCAGAAACCTCGGGCATAGGGTTGTCGTCTATGGGCTGTCCGACAACGTTGAACATACGTCCCAGCGTCGCCTTTCCCACAGGAACGCTTATAGGCGCCCCCGTATCCACAGCGTCCATGCCTCTCACAAGACCGTCGGTAGACGACATAGCAATACATTTAACGGCATCGTCGCCGAGATGCTGCGCGACTTCAGCGACGATGGTTCTGCCCTCGTGTTCAATCTCAATAGCGTTGTACAAAGAAGGCATACTATCAGTAGAAAATTTAATATCCAATACGGCGCCGATAATCTGAATTATCTTGCCGACATTTTTTTCAGCCAAACGATTTCACTCCTTTTTTAATCATAAATACCGCTGCCGCCGACAATTTCAGTAATTTCCTGAGTAATTTGACCTTGTCTCGCTCTGTTGTAAAGAAGGTTAAGAGAATCAATCATTTCAGAAGCGTTCTCCGTGGCGGAATCCATAGCGGTCATTCTCGCCCCAAGCTCGCAAACGGCTGATTCAACCATAGCGCCAAAAATAACGGTATTAATATATTTAGGAATAACATATTCCAAAACGGCTTCCTCGTCAGGCTCATAAATAGTGAGAGACTGTCCGGAAGAGTCGCCGTCGTTATTAGTAAACTCATTCACGTCAACAGGGAGAACTTTAATAACTTTAGGCTCAGAATAAAGAGTAGTTATAAATTCCGTGTATGCTAAATAAATTTCGTCAGCCTCTCCCTTTGTAAATAAATCAAGTGCCAACTGTCCAATCTTTAAAGCGTCTGAGTATCCCGGTTTTTCAGAAATTCCCGTAAAGGATTCAATTATTTTTATACCTCTTCTTTTAAAGAATTCCCTGCCCTTGCTCCCGACGGTAATCGCGGAAACGTTATTAACATCTTCAGCGTGACTCATAGCGGCCTTGCTGACATTAGCGTTATATCCTCCGCAAAGACCTCTGTCGCCGGTAATAAGAATAATGGCTTTCTTCTTAACCTCTCTCTGCTCTAAGAAAGGGTGAGAAATACCTTTAGAACCGTTTACAACGCCCGCGATAACTTTTCTTGTTTCCTGAAAGAAAGGACGAGTGTCCATAAGCCTGTTTTTCGCTCTTGTAAGCTTTGAGCTCGCGACAAGATTCATGGCTTTCGTGATTTGCTGGGTGCTATTGACACTTTTAATTCTGCGTTTTATATCACGCATTGATGCCATAATATCACCTCTCTATTATTTGAATTCCTTTTTAAAGCTTTCGATGGCTAAACGAAGCTCGGCTTCATTTTCAGAGCTTAACTGTTTGGATGATTTAATATCGCTGAAAATATGATTATGTTTAGCCTCCATAAAGCTGAAAAATTCCGTTTCAAATCTTAAAACGACCTCAAGCGGAATATCGTCAAGATATTTGTTTGTAACCGCGAAAAGTATAACAACTTCTTTTTCAACCTCTAAAGTCTTGTATTGAGGCTGTTTAAGAATCTCAACTATTCTCTGTCCGTGATTAAGACGTTCCAAAGTGTCCTTGTCAAGGTCTGATCCAAACTGTGAGAAGCTCTCAAGCTCTCTGTACTGGGCAAGCTCCACACGGATAGGACCGGCGATTTTTTTCATAGCCTTAATCTGGGCGGAACCGCCTACACGGGATACAGAAAGACCCGCGTTGATGGCCGGACGTATACCGGAATTGAAAAGTTCGCTCTCAAGGAAAATCTGACCGTCGGTAATAGATATAACGTTAGTCGGTATATAAGCCGATATGTCTCCCGCCTGAGTCTCGATAATAGGCAGCGCGGTAATTGAGCCTCCGCCGTATTTCTCGTCAAGTCTGGCTGAACGCTCAAGCAGTCTTGAGTGAAGATAGAAAACGTCTCCTGGATAAGCTTCTCGTCCTGGCGGCCTGTGAAGCAAAAGACTCATCGCTCTGTAAGCTACGGCGTGTTTTGATAAATCGTCGTAAATAATAAGTACGTCTTTGCCATTTTCCATAAACTCCTCGCCTATGGCGCATCCTGAGTAAGGAGCTATAAATTGGAGAGGAGACGTGTCGCTCGCCGTGGCGACAACAACGGTAGTATAGTCCATGGCGCCTGTGTCCTCAAGATTTTTAACAATACGGGCGACGGTTGACGCTTTCTGTCCAATAGCTACGTAAATACAAATAACATCCTTGCCTTTTTGGTTAATAATAGTGTCAATACAAATAGCCGTTTTTCCTGTCTGACGGTCGCCGATAATAAGCTCACGCTGTCCCCGTCCTATGGGAACCATCGCGTCTATAGCTTTAATTCCTGTCTGAAGAGGAACGTCAACGCTTTTACGTGTGATAACGCCGGGTGCTACTCTTTCAATAGGTCTGAATTTATCGGTATTGATAGGCCCTTTCTCGTCAATAGGCTGACCTAAGGAATTAACGACACGCCCAATCATAGCGTCGCCTACCGGAACCGAAGCCACTCGGCCTGTAAGCTTAACTGAGTCGCCTTCCTTTATACCTTGGTCAGAACCTAATAAAACGACGCCGATATTATCTTCCTCAAGGTTCTGCGCCATACCGAATACACCGTTTTCAAACTCAAGAAGCTCGCCGCTCATCGCGTTATCAAGACCGTAAACTCTGGCGATACCGTCACCAACGTTAATAACGGTGCCGACTTCCGAAACGTCAAGTTTAGAAGTATAGCCTTTAATCTGTTCTTTAATAACAGAACTAATTTCTTCAGGTCTGATATTCATTACGAGTTACACTCCTTTACTATGCGAGATGAATATTCAAAAGCTGCTTTTTAAGGTCGTCTAATTGTTTTTTCACACTGCCGTCTATTATATGACCGGCAACCTTAATGCGAACCCCGCCTAAAAGACTTTCGTCCACGTCAGCCTGAATAAAAATCTGCTTATTCAAATTTTTAGATAATTTTTCTTTGATGCTTTCCGCCTGTTCTTCGCTTAAAGGTTTCGCTGATGTTACAAAAGCGGTTTCTATGCCTTTGTGTTCTTTCACCTTTCTCACGAAAATCTCAAGGGCGTCGATAAGCTGGGCTTCCCTGTTTTTTCTGAAAATAACAGAAAAAAGCCCTAAAATCTCATCGGAAATTTTGCCTTTAAAGGCTTTTTCAAGAATAGAGAGTTTTTTATCCCCCGAAATCTGCGGGTGGTCTAAAACCGTTAAAAACTCCTTGTCACTTTTCATAGTATCGAGAACAAGTTTAACCTCCTCATCGAAAACGTCGATTTTAGAAGTTTCCAAAGCCAAATCAAAAAGAGCGTTCGCGTATCTTCCGGCGGCTAACTGAGCCATTTAACTTCCCCCAAATCGGATATAACCTCATCGACCATTTTTTCCTGTTTCTCACGGTCGATAGCTTCGGCGACAAATCTGCTCGCCATAATTGAAGAAACTTCGATAATCTGCTTTTTGATTTCGTCCTTGGCTTTTTCCTGCTCTCTCTGAATATCGACCATAGCTCTGTTTTTAAGAGTCTCGGCCTCTAACTTGGCTTCGGCGATAATTTCCTGCTCTCTTTGAGCCCCTCTGTTTCTCGCCTCTGTCAAAATCATTTCTTTTTCCTTGTCAATGGCTCTAAGTTTTTCCTCATACAAGGCTTTCATTTTATTCGCTTCTTTAAGCTGCCCCTCGGCTGAGTTTATCTGCCCCTCTATTCTGTCTCGTCTCGCCGCGAGAAAGTTTTTAACAGGCTTATAAAGAAGATAAGACATCACAGCGCAAAGGATAACCGTGTTCAGAAGCTGAAAAGCCAAATCTTTAAGCATGTTTATGTCCAAACTAAGTATAAAATCTTCCAAAAGACAAAAACCTCCTTTCGGTTTTAAGGTTTTAAATTATAACATATTATTCCCAAAATCGCTGTTAGCTGAGCATACCAACCAATGGATTGGCGAATAAGAGAATAATAGCTATAACCAAACCGTAAATACCTGTTGTCTCAGCGACAGCGGCTCCAAGAAGCATGGTAGACATGATAGTTCCTCTCGCCTCTGGCTGACGTCCAACGGCCTCCGCTCCTTTACCTGCGGCGTAACCTTGCCCAATTCCGGGTCCGATACCGGCGATAACGGCTAAACCCGCTCCGATAGCGGAACAACCTAAAACAAATGCCTGTGGGTCAATACTCTGAAATTGATTTTCCATAATAAAAAGTCCTCCTTAAAAATAAAAAAGTATTTTAATTAAGATAAAAAATTTTAATACCCGCCGAGTTAAAAGGCGGTGCCCGATAAATCGAGAGAATAATTATCAGTTCTTCGTCTCATCGGGAATTTTGTCGGCGATAAACGACATACTAAGCATAACAAAGATAAAAGTCTGCAAGAAGCCGGCAAAAACGTCAAAATAAATATGAAGCGCAGCGGGGATTCCCACTTTTACATAAGCGGGTAAAGTATAAAACAATCCCATAATGATAGAACCGCCAAGGATATTACCAAAAAGACGGAAACTCAGTGAAACGGGAGTCGCCAGTTCGCTGATAATGTTCATAGGCAGCCAGAAAGGAAACGGGTCTAAATAGCCTTTAAAGTATTCTTTTCTTCCTTTGAAAATTCCCATAAAGTGGATAAGAAAGAAAGTCGAAAAGCCAAGGCAGGCGGTTGTCGCCAAATCCGCCGTAGGCGCTCTGAATCCTAAAAGACCAATAAGATTAGAGATTAATATAAAAGCGAATACTCCAAAAAACCAGTTGCCGAAATAGCTGTATTTATTCCCCATATTAGAGCTTACAAAGTTATCCATAGCCTCTACAATGGCCTCGATAAAGTTTTGAAACCCCGTGTTGGGAACCGCCTTGAATTTATTCAGCTTAATCCTTACAATAATGGCGAAAAGAAATAAACAGCCCATAATAATCCAGGTATTCATATGAGTATAGGTAACTCGAAACCCTGTTCCGAAAAGATCCTCCACAAGAACGTGGTTTTTAATGTCAAGCCCGCTCTGGGACGCTTCCGAAACGGCTTTTGTAACTCCCTCCGCCATCGTCGTAAGTTCAACACTTAAATCCATGGTAATTATACCTCCTTCCTCATTTTTTTAGAAAACGCCCATAAAAACGAAAAAGTAAAAAAATATGAAATAAGCGCTTTCCTATGTATCTAAGGGAGAAATAATCCTCCGAAAGAACAAATAATTAATAATGAGACTATCCTGTCAGTCTCTAACTCGTCCGTACAGATCTTAGCCGTCCCCATACGAACATAGGGATACCTCCTCGGTAAATATAAAAATTGCCAATTACCCCATCGATAAAATTTTAACACTAAAAAACCAAAAAATCAACTACTAAAAATAATTATTAAAACAAACTAAGAAACCGAAAAACAATTCAATCTCGCTAAAACAGTAAAACCGCTGGTAAGCGTTACTAAAAACACGGTTGGCTTATACCGTCAGGATTACTCAAATTTCTTCTGTTTTTTCATCTGCCAATTCACAATATGAATAGACGGCCTTAAAGACATAAGACAAACAAAAACGCCTATAAGCACAGAAAGACCTTTTAAAGCGGCCACCGCTAAAACGGCTCCGGTAAGAAAATATCTAAGCATATAGTGAAGCCTTATATAGTTCTGCGCCTGTCCCTCTGATAAATTAGCGGATTTGTTGATAGAGCGCTCTAAGAGCATAAGCTTTAATACGGCGAATATCGTGCCGAACACAACTCCGTAAACATATTTAAAAACCTCACCGGGAAACCAAATTCCCGTTATAATAATTCCGGCTCCCAAAGCGATAAGGCAAACAGCCAGCATAACTTTAACGAGCCTTTTACTTGTCTCGGATAACTTAAACAAAATATCACTTCCCTAAAAATTAATTGTCAAAGACTATTCGTGTTTTCCCCTCGCGAAAATACTCTTGCGCCGCAAAGTTTTTGACAAAGTCAAATACTTCTCTAACGCTAAAAATCCGCCCTTCCTGTCGCTCTTAAATTTTTATCCTCAGATTAATCTGTATTTAGAACCATATACGCCGTAATTTAAGATTTATTATCCTCTGAGTTCTCATTCTCTTTAAGGTAACGCCCTTTAAACATATCCCGCCGCTTCCGCTCTTCCTCCGCCGCCTTTTTATATTTGTGGGCGGTTAGCATATAAAGGGTTCTGAAAGAACTTCCTACGCCTAAGATAATAAAAATAATTAAAAATAATATTCCCGTGTCAAAAGCTTTGTCTAAAGATTTTCCTACCCAAAGACATAAAAAAATCGGGACAAGCATGGAAATCCCCACTTGAGTAAGCATGGAAAGAGCCTTCATAATATCTCGCCTCAATAAAAACCCTCCTTAAAAAGCGCTGAACCTATCAGACGCGATGAAATAATCACCCTCTTAAACGCTATAGTCCCCCGGCCTTTCTTTTAAAGCCCCGAAATAATATAAAATAGCGTCAACAATTCTCTCAGCGGCGAACCCGTCGCCAAAAGGATTTTTCGCGCGTGCCATTTTCTCGTAGACTGAGGAATCCTTAAGAACAAGACTGGCCTCTTTATATATTTTTTCCTCAGAGACTCCAGCGAGCCTTAAAGTTCCCGCCTCAATCCCTTCCGGTCTCTCCGTAACGTTTCTTAAAACCAGTACTGGCTTTCCCATAGATGGGACTTCCTCCTGCAATCCGCCGGAATCTGTCATAACGAGATAAGACAAATTCATTAAATTATGCATGTCTTTCATATCGATAGGATCCGTAAGGTGGATTCTCGGATGATTCCCTAGTATTCTGTTTGCTGTTTCCCTTACAAGAGGGTTAAAATGCACAGCGTACACAACTAAAATATCAGGATTGTCCTCCGTAAGCCTTAAAACGGCTCTGCATATATTCTCAAGAGGTTCCCCAAGGTTTTCCCTCCTGTGGGCCGTCATTGTGATAACTCTTTTGCTCCTGTAATCAATTTTATTAAGTATGTCGAGAGAAAATACGTAATTTTCCTCAATAGTCGTTTTAAGACAGTCAACAGCGGTGTTGCCCGTTATAAAAATACCGTTTGAGTCAACGTTTTCCTTAAGCAAATGCTCTTTAGCCAGCTTAGTCGGGGCAAAATGTAAGTCGGCCATAGCTCCCGTAAGCTTTCTGTTCATTTCCTCAGGAAAAGGCTGATATTTGTCATATGTTCTTAGTCCGGCCTCAACGTGCCCGACCTTAATCTGACTGTAAAAAGCTGCGAGAGAACCCGCGAAAGTCGTGGTAGTATCTCCATGAACAAGGACAATGTCGGGTTTTTCTTTCCTCATAACTTCCTCAAGTCCCGTTAAAGCTCTCGTCGTAATGTCCGTAAGCGTTTGTCTTTGTTTCATAATGTCAAGGTCATAATGAGGTTTTATTTTAAAAATATCCAAAACCTGGTCAAGCATTTGCCTGTGCTGTGCCGTAACGCAAATAATAGGCTCTATACGCTCATTCTCCTCCATTACTTTAATAAGAGGGGCCATTTTTGTTGCCTCTGGCCTTGTTCCGAAAATACTCATAACTTTTATTTTCTCAGTCATCATAAAAATCCTTTCAATCTAAAATTATTCATTCGCGGGCGTGGCGTCTTCTGATTGGAGCACCATCTGAACAAGAGCGAAACGTCCGCCGCCGTAATATTGTTATCAGCTTTGTCAATATTTCCCACAGCTTTAATTCTGTCGGTAATCTCTTCGGATAAAACAATCTCTAAAAACCTTTTAGCGCCGTTCACAATAATCCCGCCGTCAACGTCTCATATAATAAGCGGTTTTGGCGGATCATCCGGGTTCATCGGGATTTTCCGGATTTTAGGAGTCTTATATGTAATCCTCAGCCTCTAAAACGGGATAACTTAGGTTTTTAATACACTCAAAAAATATACCCTCTGTTTTCGGCACATGAAAAACGGCGTTATCCTCCCCCACGCCTTCTGTCAGGCTTTTTATACCCGATAGAAAATAATCCATCATAAGGCTATAGTATCCTCTTCCGAGGATTCTCCGTTGAAAACAGGGTTGTTCGATGTAACAGCCACAGCGTACCATTTACCTTCCCCGCTGTCATTGTCTTATTTACCGCTCACGTTATCTGTAAGTTTAACATAATTCTACATATGGTCCCCGCCATACTCTCCCAATACTAAAACTCACTCAATATTCTCATAATCGCTTAAAGCCTTAAACACTTTTGAATATCTCTCGCGTACGAGACTGATAGGATTTTCCAAATCAGTATTCCCATAAATCATCGCTCCCGTTTATTTCTATACCCTTCCGTCCAACTCATTACTTTTATCATCCGGTGTTATCAGACGGATTCTTTTATACTCGTTCTTACGCGCTAAATACTCGTTAAAATAATCTAACTTGCTGTACGTGCCCATATTCTTTACTTTCTCACTCAATCCCCTTAAAATTGTCTTAAGTTCTTTTTCATCACTTTCAAATTCTTCCTTGAGAGGTATAGCTATTACAGTAATTATTAAATTCTTAGCCTTTTATTTCCCAAAAAATTATTAAAATCGCTGGAGTTTTTTTATAGCTTCTCCCACGCGTTATTTAATCCCTAAAAAATCAAAAATATCTTTTACCTTTATGTCACCTTTCAAGAGTATTAAAGTTTTCAAAAACAACTGCCGTTAATCAAACTCCGGCTAATCTAGTGTCTTTATAATTAGTCACCCGTCGCTTAAAAGACGGGCGGCTTTCTTTCGTCCGCTAAATTTATAATATGTTTTAATAATACTACAAATTTTATAAATTGGCAAGCCCTTTAGTAAACTTATACAAAAACAACATTATTTCTGTTTCTTGCGACATTATGAGAAATATTGTACAATCTTACATAAAAAGTCCTTAAAATTTATGAAGCGTTTGATTAATCAGATTTCTTTTAAGTCTAAAAAGCTCTTCTGATAAATCCACAGGTAAAATATGCGGATTAACAAGCCTTTTGTATTCCGGCCATAAACTGTCCATCTCCCCCTCTCGATAATCTCTTATTTCCATAACGGGTATGTCCCGATAAACCAGCTCGCCCTTTATAAACACAGGCGTTAAAAGTTCTCTGACCAAAAAATCCCCCGCTTTAAGGGTCATTGTCTTCCACGTAGCTAAAGGGGAAAATATTGTCAGGTCCTTTCCCTCGTTAATCATCTCGTGTTCAAGAGCTATAAGATCAGCCTTTATTTTTTTAGTGCTTTTGTCATAAAGCCTTAACACTTTTTTTATTCCAGGATTTGTGATTTTATTGGGGTTTTCAGAAATTTTAATTTTGGGAAGCAATTTCCCGTCTTTTTCTTTAGCCGAAAGTTTATAAACACCGCCGAAAGCCGGACAATCTTTAGATGTTATAAGATTTGTCCCTACTCCCCACACGTTTATTTTTGTTTCCTGTTGTTTAAGCGACGCGATAATATACTCGTCTAAATCGCTGGAGGCGCATATAACAGCGTCGTTAAATCCGGCGTTATCAAGCGTTTCCCTGGCCTTTTCGGAAATATAGGCGAAGTCCCCGCTGTCAATCCTTATTCCATAACCGTCTGAAAGCTCTCCTTTTTCTCTAAGCTCCGAAAAAACCTTAATAGCGTTAGGAACACCTGAGTGAAGCGTGTCAAAAGTGTCCGCCAGCAAAATACAGTTATCCGGAAAAATCTCGGCGTATTTTCTAAACGCCGTAAGCTCATCCTCAAAACTCATAACCCAGCTGTGGGCATGAGTACCCCGTACTGGAATATCAAACATCTTCCCCGCCAAAACGTTGCTTGTGGCGAAACATCCGCCTATAACGGCGGCTCTCGCTCCATAAAGCCCCGCGGCTGTTCCCTGCGCCCGCCTCAGCCCAAATTCTAAAATTTTATCACCTCGTCCCGCCCATACCAGCCTTGACGCTTTGGTCGCTATAAGGCTCTGATGATTAATGATGTTCAATAAGGCTGTCTCAATAAACTGCGCCTCAATAATAGGCGCCTGCACTCTTAATATAGGCTCCTCTGGAAAAATGACAGTTCCCTCAGGAACGGCGTAAATGTCCCCTGAAAATCTGAACTTTTTTAAATATTCCAAAAAATCTGAGTCAAAAATCGAGAATTTTCTCAAATACTCAATGTCCTCGTTGGTAAAACAAATATTTTGAATATAGTCTATAACCTGTGAAAGCCCCGCGCATATAGAATATCCCCCATTATTGGGATTGTTTCTGTAAAATAAGTCAAAAACGGCGTTTTTGCTTCCCTCACCCGTTTTAAAATATCCCTGCGCCATGGTAAGCTCATAAAAATCCGTAAGCATAGTAATATTCATATAATTTCCCCTTATTATCTTATAGCCGGTTAACTTGTTCATTCTTAAATTGTTTGATTATAAGCTTTAAATTAAAAATCTTTATAAATCAAATATAATCTATTGTTTTTATAATTATTATGTACTTCTCATTTAATTTCAATCAATATTTTTTTAATTGTATTGTGTTTCCTTAATTTTTTCATACGCTCTGACTTAAAAACACAAAAAAACTCCCCGATTTTTTATCGGGGAGTTAAAATTATTTTATTTATTTGCCGGTTTTCTTCTCTCAATTGGGAACTCAGTCGAATTATCTAAAACTTTTTGAAGTATGATTACAGCGTCGTTTGCCGTAATAATACCGTCTCCGTCTACATCTGCGGCTTTTCTGCTCTCTTCCGAGCCTCTCTTGTTGGCGTCAAGAGCGTATAAAAGAGCCAGTGAGGCGTCTGCCGCTGTAATACGGTTGTTTTCGTCTGTGTCTCCATAACGTACGTTAGGATCCCATGTTACCTTTTCAACATAATGAATAGGAGTCCAGTCAATGCCAAACCAGTCTTTGACTTTAAGCGCGGCGGCCTCTTCGTCCGTCATCTTCTTGCTGGCGGAAGTTATGAGAGCCGTTCCGTCATCTCTTTTCGTGTTATATTCTTTATAGTTCGCGGCCTCCGGTTTCGCCCCTGACATATCTGTATATCCTCTTTTTGTAATAATGTCGCCGTAAACTGTCGTATTGAAATATGTCACTGTTGAGGTAGGACCCCATGGACGTCCAAAGTCGCTTTCCTTGCTTGGTTTAATTGTTCCCTCGTTCGTCGCCGTTACTATACAGTCATAGAAAAGGTATCCCTTTCCGCCGTAGTCATATTTAGTGGCTGTCAAGTGTCCTCCGGCTGTACTGTCACTGTATCCGCAGAAATTCAAAGTACAGTCCTCAAACACAACCTGACCGTCGCCGAAGATATAGTCTGTCATTCCCTCAACAAAGCAGTCTTTAAAATATTCCCTGATTTGAGGATTAATATATAACGTATCTTGGCTTGATGAGAATTTACATTTATAAAACTCTCCTCTGTCGCCTTCCACGATTATAGCGGCGGCTCTTTCCGTAGCCGCTCTGCTCTTGGCGTCAGCCGTTGGTGAGGTTCTGTCATATCTGATACCCTCAGCACCGCTTGGAGCCACGCCGTCCGCGATTTCTTCTTCTGTTACATATTTGTTAAATGAAGACTCAAAGAAAATGTTCTCAGCGTAGAAGTCTGTAGCGGTGCTGTTGATATTAAACGCTCCGCCCCATCTAGCTACGTTCGCTGTTTTCTCTGTGTCCTTGCCGTTTTTGAGATATTTGTCAACGGCATTTAACTCGTTATAATACCCGTCAGCACCAGCACTGTAATATTTATATCCTATTCCATAATACCATGTGAGTTTAACTTCTTTGGTTGGGTCCGTGTTCACAAGTGACACGTTAGGTCTTTTAAGTATATGCTGCGCTCTGTAAGTACCCGGAGCTATATGGATAGTGACTCTATTATCATTATCTGCCGCCGGCATAGCGTTTACATATTCCAAAGCCTCTTTTAATGTGGCAAAATGATTATCTCCAGCCTCATTGTCAACGTAAATATCCGCTACGTACTCAGCTTTCTTAGGTGCCGTGGAAACAAAGTAAACGTCTTTCTCCACAGCTTCTCCGTTTACGACAATATGAGTCGCTTGTTTATAAGGCGCTCCCTCTGGTATTGTAGCGTCTACTTTATAAACGCCGTTCACAAGTTTAATACTGTATCCTCCGTCAGCGATAGCCGGGGTATAAGTATAATTGTCGCTTAATCTTGTAAGTACCATCTCTGATACGTCAATGCTCGCTCCTGTTGATGTTACAAACTTTCCTTTTGCCTCATAAGTTTCTTTAGGGTCAAATTTAATGTCCGCCGTAACGTCGGCTGTCGCGGTGATTTCTCCTCCGCTCGCGATTTTATAGTCGTTGGCTCCCTCTAAAACAAGGATATAAGAAACGTTATCGGCGAGTTTAACGCTGTAAGACACTGAAAGCTTGCTGTCAGCGTCAACAGCCGCTCCTGTTGTGATAACTACCTCAGCTGCCCCGTAGCTTAATTTGTCGTCAGCGTCTTTCGGCTCGTATGTCAGTTTTACCTTGCCTGCCAAATCATCAGCCAAACCAAATACCTTGCCTGACGCTGTATGATAATCCACAGGAACTATAGTCATATTATTAGCTGTGTCAGCGGCGAGGTTCTCTATTTTCGTACCCTCTGACATTCTGAATCCTATAGCGTTATTAAGTCTGAAAGTATAAGTGTATCCTGTAGGAAGCATAGCCTCATACGATCCGTCTTTAGGAATAATCTCAGTCTCTAATTTAGTTTCCTCGTTTCTCGCTATAACGCTGTAATTAGCTGGTAAGTCCGTTGCCGCTGATGTGTCGATACTTCCTGATACTTTAACGTATTTAGCGTGCTCTCTGACGATTCTGTAGTATCTCGCCTTTCCCGCTTCGTTTGTGTCCATTATTGTATAGCTTCCGTCCTCCGGAGCCACAAATTTAGCTATGCTGCCATCCATTGACACGGGAACTGATTTCGTGTTTGTCGTGCCAGCTTTTGTAAACTCAAGAACGTCAGCACTGTTGTCCATTTTTATATATACGTATACAACGTCGTCTTTTAAAAGGCTTATTGTGAATACACCCTGCGCCGCTCCGCTGGAACCATTTAAGTAGAGACAGCCCGCGATTCCTAAATCTGTACAGTTAAATCCTTTGATAGAGCCTACACTGTTTCCCTCGTCATATCTTGTAAGCGCTTTATTTGTCGTTCTTAATCTGTTTGAGTTCGGCTTTCCGTTGTAAGCCAGGTCTCCCGCCTCAAATTTGGCTGGGAATGTAGGGCCTTTGCTTCCCGGCGCCGCTCCGTCGTATAATCCGTTAAGAAAATCAACAGTAAGCAAGTTATTGTATTTTTCAGCGTCTAAAACAGCCGCGCCGAAATCCCATACGTCTATCTTTCCATTTCCCGCGCTTGCCGCTTTCTCATTTGCCACGGACATATTGTGGAGATAACACTCTCCTGGTGAGCTAACCGTGAAAATAAGTGTGGTCGCCTCTCCAGTATAGGAGAAAACAGCCTGTTTCCCGTCTAC
>CAJTVH010000056.1 GCA_910579745.1 uncultured Clostridia bacterium
TGGACTGGCTTAAATTTGTTAAAAGTAGTCAAGCCAAAAGCAAAATAAATCAATGGTTTAAAAAAGTAAACAAAGAAGAAAATATTATTAAAGGAAAAGAGCTTATAGATAAAGAGGCCAAAAGAAAAGGTCTTGTTTTGTCTGAGCTTTTATCACCGAAAGGAATGGAAAGCGTACTTGAAAGATACGCGTTTAGGGATTGGGATTCTATTTGCGCGGCTGTGGGGCATGGAGGACTTAAAGAGGGGCAAATTATTAATCGTCTCAAAGAGGAAATGACAAAAAATATTAAGAAGAATATCTCTGTGGAAGAGGTTTTGAAAAAAGGAGGCGAATTGGTCTCTCAATCTCAAGCGGAACGACAAGGCTTTAGCAGAGAAAAAAAGAGTAAGAGCGGAATTATTGTTCGGGGTATTGGGGATATTGAGGTTAGATTCTCACGTTGCTGTACTCCTATTCCAGGTGACGAGATTATTGGTTTTGTTACAAGAGGCAGAGGAGTCTCAATACACAGAACAGATTGCGTAAATATTATAAATTTGGATGAGGAAGAAAGAAACAGGCTTTTAGAGGCCCAGTGGAGTTCAGACGCCGTTAAGGAAGAAAACGCGGCGTTTTCGGCGGAAGTTCTTATTATTGGAAATAATAGAGACGGTATGGTCTTAGATATTTCAAAGGCGGTTGTTGAGGAGGGCATTTCTATGACTTCTATAAACGCCAAAGGTGAGAAAAGCAAGGCGAGAATTAATATTACTGTTCAGATAAATAATAAAACGCAGCTTGAGAATTTTTGCAAGAAATTGTATACTATCGCTGGCGTAACTGATATAGAAAGGGTAACCACTTAATTATGAGAGTTGTTTTGCAAAGAGTTTCTTTCGCTTCTGTTGAGGTGGAGGGAGAAATTGTAGGAAAAATTGGAAAAGGAATTATGGCGCTTATTGGGATAAATTCGACTGATGATGAGAGCGCTTATAAATATATTGTCGATAAAATTATTAACATCAGAATTTTTGAGGACGACGGTGGGAAAATGAATTTATCGGTGAATGATATAGATGGAGGCATTTTAATTATTCCGAATTTTACACTTTACGCGGACGCGAGAAAGGGCAGGCGACCCAGTTTTGCTATGGGCGCTAAACCTGATGAGGCGGAAAGTAAGTTTAATGAGTTTATAAAGTTTATTAAAGGCGCGTATGATAGTGTGGAAACGGGTATTTTTAGGGCGGATATGAAAGTTGAGCTTTTAAACGATGGTCCAGTTACTATATTATTAGACAGTGATAAAAATTTTTAGAATGTATATGTATATTGTAATTAGCAAATGATGTAATGTAGAGTGTCTGAAAATTGAAATATGTGTGAAAAATTATAAAAAGTAAAATTTGAAAATGTGTTTATTTTAGAAATTTTACTGGTCGTGAGATTTTAATAAATATTAAATAGTTTTCAGACGCGATCTAATTAATAATTTAGAATATAGGTGAGAAAATGCGAATAAAAACTTTTATTGTTTCAGCAATGGAAACAAATGGATATATTATTTTTGATGAGAAAACTCTTGATGGCATTGTTATTGACCCAGGGGACAGCTCTGAACTTTTTATTGAGTTTATTGAGAAAGAAAAAATTAATATTAAATATATCGCTTTGACACATTCTCATTTCGATCATATTGGCGCTGTGAGTGAAATGAAAAGCATTGCCGGAGCTGAAGTTATTATGTGCGAGGGAGAGGAAATTATTTCTGAGAACTCAATAAACAATTTATCGGCCATGTACGATTATCCGTATACTGTCAAGGCTGACAGGCTTTTATATGACGGGGAATTAATTTCTTTTGGAAATATTGCCGCGAAAGTTATAAAAACCCCAGGGCATACACCAGGAGGTTGCTGTTATTATTTTGAGAAGGAGAAGGTCTTATTTTCAGGCGATACATTGTTTTATGGTTCTGTCGGAAGAACTGATTTTCCAAATGGAAGTTTTTCCGAATTAATTGACGGAATAAAAAAGAAACTTATGGTTTTACCAGATGATACGGTTGTTTACTGTGGACATGGTCCTAAAACTCAAATTGGCTTTGAGAGAAAAAACAATCCTTATTTTTCTAATAATTCAGAATTGTTTGATTGAGGTTTTTATTATGGACTATATTTTGCGAGGGCACAAATTTGAGGATGAGGTTCTTTCTTTAGCGCAGTTATTTTTTCCAAATAATGTTTATTGTTTGAAAAATAGCTTATCAGAATCAACTTCTGAAATCGCGATTTTAAATTGTTTGAGTAAGGACAAATGTGTATCCTATTTATATAAAAATAAAAGTGAAATAGCGAGGTTTGCCGTTAAGGTTATCGATAATGATGTAAAGAGTATTAAAAAATATATTAAAACGAGTTTGTATTATTGTTTTAAAAAAATAAATGACATTAAAATACCATGGGGAATTTTGACGGGAATAAGACCGTCCAAAAGAATTTACGCTATGTGGGAAGACGGCTTTTCTGATTTTGAGATTGGGAAAATTCTTGAGGAAGATTATCTTGTCTCAAAAGAGAAAATTAAGCTGGCTTTTGAGGTCGCCTACTCTGAGAAAAATATAATGGATGAAAACGACCCTAACAGTATAGGAGTTTATATAGGAATTCCGTTTTGTCCAACTAAATGTTTGTATTGTTCTTTTACATCTTATTCTCTTGAGCAATATAAAAATAAGGTTGATTTATATTTAAACGCTCTTTTAAAAGAATTTGAGAATGTAAGAGATTACGCACAACAGTATAATATCGAAAGTATTTATATAGGAGGGGGGACGCCCACTTCTCTTAATGAGGAACAACTTGAGTTTTTGCTTTTAAACGTAAAAAAGTATTTTGAAAAGCCTGTTGAGTTTACTGTTGAGGCAGGAAGACCGGATACTATTACACGAGAAAAATTAAAGATTTTAAAAAAATACGGTGTTGATAGAATTTCAGTTAACCCTCAGACGATGAATCAAAAAACTCTTGATATTATAGGGCGAAAACATACTGTGGATGATTTTATAAAAGCTTTTAAAACGGCGAGAGAGGAAGGGCATGAAAATATTAATACTGATTTAATTCTTGGACTACCCGGAGAGGGAGAAAAAGAGGTTTTTGAGACTTTTAAAAGAATCTCGGAACTTAATCCGGAAAGTTTGACGGTACATACTCTGGCCGTAAAAAGAGCGTCAAGACTTAAAGAAACTCTTAACTGTTATAGAATGTCTGATTTTGGGGATATTGAGAAATTTCTTAGAATTTCATCGGATTTCGCTAAAATAATGAATATGAAGCCGTATTATATGTATCGTCAGAAAAATATGGTTGGGAATTTCGAAAATGTCGGATACTGTAAAAAAGGAAAAGAGTGTATTTACAATATTAAAATTATGGAGGAAAAGCAGACAATTCTGGCTCTTGGAGCGGGTGGGTCAACTAAAGTAGTGGATTATAAAACAGACAGGATTGACAGAATTTTTAATGTTAAAAGCGTTGATGATTATATAGACAGGATTGACGAGATGATTGAACGAAAAAAAGGAGGATTATTATAAATGAGTTTTAAAGCGCCAAGGGGCACAAAAGATATTTTTGGAGAAGACATTTTTTTTTGGCAGAAGGTCGAGTGTATTTTAAGGAATATTTGTGAGAGTTTTTGTATTTCTGAAATAAGAACTCCTGTTTTTGAGCAGACGGAGCTCTTTCAAAGAGGAGTTGGGGAAACTACAGATATTGTGACGAAAGAGATGTATACTCTTGAAAAAAAAGGCAGTGAAAGTGTTACGCTCAAACCGGAGGGAACGGCTGGCGCGGCGAGGGCTTTTGTCGAGAACAGTATGTACGCGAATCCACAACCCACGAAATTATATTATATAACGCCCGCTTTTAGATATGAAAGACCTCAGGCGGGCAGACAAAGACAATTTCACCAGTTCGGTGTTGAGATTTTCGGTTCATATGACGCTTCTTGTGACGCGGAGGCGATTTCTGTAGCTTATGAGGCTTTAAACAAAATTGGAATAAAAAATATTGAGCTTAAAATAAACAGTTTAGGTGGAAATGAGTGCCGCAAAAAGTATAATGGTATATTGAGAGATTTTATAGGCAGAAATATTGATAATTTGTGTGATGACTGCCGCCAAAGATTTGAGAAGAATCCTCTTCGGGTTCTTGACTGCAAAAATGAAAAATGTAAAAATGTTATCGAGAACGCGCCGTCTGTGACAGAGTGTCTTAATAAGGAGTGTAAGGCTCATTTTGATGAGCTTAAAAAGAACCTTGACAATATGGGTATAGCTTATACGGTTGATCCAAAAATTGTAAGAGGGCTTGATTATTATACAAGAACGGTTTTTGAGTTTGTCTCAAATGAGATAGGTTCTCAGGGTACTGTATGCGGAGGCGGAAGATATGATAATCTTATCGGAGAGTGCGGCGGGCCGGAAACAGGAGCGGTTGGTTTCGCTATGGGGCTTGAGAGAATTATGATGCTTGTTAAATCTCAGGAACTTATTGAATCTAACAGTAAAAGTGTTGATATTTATATAGGCTCTATCGGAAATGAAGGTTTTTTAAAGGCGCAAGCGATAGGATATGAACTCAGAAAAAACGGAATACGAGCGGAATATGACACTCTTAAGAGAAGCGTTAAGGCTCAGCTTAAATACGCTAATAAAATTAACGCTAAGTATTCGGTGGTTATTGGCGAAAATGAGGTTCAGAATGATTGTGTAAGCTTGAAAAATATGAAAGAAAGTGTACAAGAGGAAATAAAACTTTCTATGTTACGAGATGAAATTTTGAAACGCTTGTAATTATATAGAGAGTAATAATTATTATTTATAGAGAGTAATTGTCATTTATATTGTTTCAACGGATGATATATAATTTTCAAGCATGCTTTAAATGAGATTATTTACTTCAAGGATTTTTGGAAAATGTGATTTTTATATTTTTAAATTTTTAAGGAGATTTTAAGATGAGTGAATTGATGCAGGGTTTAAAAAGAAGCTGTATGTGCGGCGAAGTTAATGAAAATATGATTGGCAATGAAGTTACTCTTATGGGGTGGGTTGGCAGACGGCGTGTTTTAAGCCATTTAACTTTTTTACTTTTAAGAGACAGAACAGGAATTGTTCAAGCTGTTATTGATGAGAGCGGTGCTGAAAGTGATATTGTTGAGAAAGAAAAAAGTATAAGAAGTGAATATGTCGTGGCTGTAAGAGGCATTGTTCAGGCTAGAGATGAGGAGAATATAAATCCCGCCATGAAAACAGGCAAAGTTGAAATATCTGTTACAGAGCTTAGAATTTTGTCGGAAGCTGATACAATACCATTTCCTATCGAGGAGTCAGTCAACGTAAATACAGAGCTTAGACTTAAATACAGATATTTAGATTTAAGACGGCCGAATGTCGCGTCAAATATTATTACAAGGCATAAGGTTTCTCAAATTGTAAGACAATTTTTAACGGAAGAGGGATTTTTAGAAATAGAGACGCCAATGCTTACAAAGAGTACGCCAGAGGGAGCGAGAGATTATCTTGTCCCAAGCCGTGTACATCCCGGAAATTTCTACGCTCTTCCCCAATCGCCTCAGCTTTTTAAACAGCTTCTTATGGTATCTGGTTTTGACAAATATTTTCAAATCGCTAAATGTTTTAGAGACGAGGATTTACGCGCAGACAGACAGCCTGAATTTACTCAGATAGATATGGAGTTATCTTTTATTGACGTTGATGATGTTATTGACGTAAATGAAAGACTTATTAAAAAAATATTTAAGGAAATTAAAAATATTGACATTCAAACTCCTTTTATAAGAATGCCCTATAAGGAAGCTATGGAGCGGTTTGGCTCGGACAAGCCTGACGTAAGATTTAGTATGGAGCTTAAAAATATTACGGAAATTGTAAAGGGAAGCGATTTTAAAGTTTTTCAGGACGCTATTGACGGAGGAGGTTCCGTAAGGGCTATTAACGCTAAAGGATGCGGTTCTTTCCCAAGAAAGAAGATAGACGCTTTGGTTGATGTAGCTAAAACATATGGTGCAAAAGGTTTGGCGTGGATAAACGTCCTTGATAATGGAGTAAAAACAACTATTTCAAAGTTTTTTGACGATGAAAAACTTAATGAAATTGTTAAAGCTCTTGATGGAGAGAGCGGGGACCTTATTCTTATATGTGCCGATAAGGATACTATTGTTTTTGACGCTTTGGGCGCGTTACGCCTTGATATAGCGAAAAAACTTGAGATTTTAGATAATAACGATTTTAAATTTCTTTGGGTTACGGAATTTCCTCTTTTTGAATATAGCGAGGAGGAAAATAGATTTGTCGCTAAGCATCATCCGTTTACTTCTCCTATGGATGAGGATATTGATATATTAGAATCAAATCCCGGAGAGGCTCGAGCTAAAGCTTATGATATGGTTCTCAATGGCTGTGAGCTTGGTGGCGGAAGTATTCGTATATATAGGAGAGATGTTCAGAAGATTATGTTTAAAGCGCTTGGATTTAGTGAGGAAGAGGCTCAAAAACGTTTCGGTTTTCTTCTTGACGCTTTTAAGTTTGGCGCTCCTCCTCATGGAGGTTTGGCTTTTGGGCTTGACAGAATTATTATGCTCCTTACAGGTGCTGAAAGTATCAGAGATGTTATCGCGTTTCCTAAAGTTAAAGATGCCTCCTGTCTTTTGACAGAAGCTCCGAATATTGTTGATAAAACTCAGCTTGACGAGCTTGCTATAGATATTAAAAATGTTGGAAAAGAAGAAAATTAAATTTATTTATATCTTTAGTAGTCACCAAATTTATTTATTTTTAAATTTGGTGACTATACAGTAAATAAAGCCTATATTTTTGTTTTTAGCCATTTATTTTTAATATAAATTTTTATGATTAAAATTAAATTATTACTATGCGAGTGATTAACATGAATTATGACGAAACTATTTATTATCTTGAAAAGTGCCATAGATTTGGCTCTAAACAAGGGCATGAGAATTTTAAGAGGCTTATGTCTTTGCTTGGTGAACCTCAAAAAAATCTTAAAATTATACATGTAGCGGGAACGAATGGTAAAGGTTCAACTTGCGCTATGATTTATTCGATTTTGCTTAGTCAGGGATATAATATAGGTCTTTTTTCTTCTCCTCATCTTGAAAGGTATAATGAGCGTATAGCTTTAAATGGGGAATATATAAGCGATTATGACTTTACTAGGCATATTGAAATTGTGAAAAATAAAGTTTTTGAGCTTTTTGGAGAAACTGATGAGTTTTTTTCGTTTTTTGAGATAATCACGGCGGCGGCGTTTAATTATTTTAATGAGAAAAACGCTGATTTTGTAGTGCTGGAGGTTGGATTGGGGGGAAGGCTTGATTCAACAAATATTATCGAAAACCCTCTTGTTTGTGTAATAACATCGATAAGCTTTGATCATATGGAGTATCTTGGAAGCGATATTTCTGATATTACGCGAGAAAAGGGCGGAATTATTAAAAAAAATTCCTCTGTGGTATTGTATTCACAGCAAGAAAAAGTGTATAATATTATTAAGGAAATTTGTTCCGAAAAAAACTCGGATTTATTTTATACAGATGATTATGGAATAAATATTATAAACCGTTCTTTAAATGGGACTTTATTTAACGTGAAAAATAATTATTTTTTTTATAAAAAGATTTTTGTCGGTCTTTGTGGTGATTATCAGATATTTAATGCCTGTAACGCTCTTATGGCTGTTGAGGCTTTAAAAAAACGGGGAATTTTTGTTTCTGATGAGGCTGTTTTTGATGGTCTTAAAAACGCTTGTATAAAGGGACGTATGCATATTATTATGAAAAATCCTTTATTTATTCTTGATGGTGCGCACAATATAGGAGGCGTGGAATCTCTTAATGTTTTTCTCCAAAGGTTAAAAAGCTGTAATAAAAAAATAACAATTATCATAGGAATTTTGAAGGACAAAAATTATGGCGAAATGATTGATAAAATTACTCGATTTTGTGATAATGTGATTTTTACGGAGGCGAACAGTAAAAGAGCGATAAAATCTCAAATTCTTTTTAAATCGGGTGTTTTTGCCAACAAACGTATTTTTATTGAGGAAAATTATAAAGACGCTGTTGAATTGGCTTTAAAAATTTCAGATGATAACGATTCTATTATATGTACGGGTTCTTTGTATCTTGTCGGAGACGTTTTAAAATATTTTAATAACACACATTGTTGAGGTTTATGTTGAAATTAAAATAAACTTGAGAAATAAAAAACAGGATTTTTTTGGAGCGTGTGTTTTTTATGAGAGATATATAAGTAATTGAATGTCGAGAGAGCTGACTTATTTAAAACTATAAGAAGGGCTAATATTGATTTTTAGATGATAAAAAATAATAACTTATTTTGGGAGGTTTTTATAATGCTTGATTTTAAAAAAGAGATTCAAAAGTATAAGCCTATTTTAGAGGTTGAGGATGTTGAGAATTCTATTAATTCTGATGAGATTAAAGATATGATGGATATTCTTAAACAGCTTTCAAATCAAAAACAAGATACAAATAATAGGTGAGGAGAGATTTATTGTGATATGCCCTATTTGCGGTTCTGCTACTGAGAATAAAAAAAGATGTCAGGCTTGCGGAAGTGATATAAGTGATTTTTCAAAAATTTATGATATTTCAAATATTCTCTACAATAAAGGTCTTTCACGCGCGAGCGTTAATGATTTTACTCACGCTGAGGAGGCTTTGAGAAAAAGTGTTTTATTTAATAAAAATAATATTAACGCGAGAAATGTTCTTGGTCTTGTTTATTATGAGACGGGAAGAATAAGTCTTGCCCTTGAGCAATGGGTTATAAGCTCAAACATAAAAAAGGATGATAATTACGCGGTTCAGTATGTTGAGTATTTTCAAAGAAACTCAAAAGAACTTCAAAGTTTAAACGAATCTTTGAAAATTTATAATCAAGCTCTTAGGTCGGCAAGGCAAAAAAGCGAGGATATGGCTATTATACAACTTAAAAAGGCTGTTGATTTGAATCCTAAATTTATAACAGCTCTTAATCTTTTGAGTTTTTGTTATATGAGAGAAAACGATAATGATAAGGCTTTGGATATTATTAAAAGAGTGTTGTCTATTGATTCGGCTAATTCAGAGGCCCTTGCTTATTTTAGGGAATTATGTCCCGATGGAACGAGATTTGTGGAAAGCATTAAAATTGTAAAAACAAATAAGGCGTATGACGAGCCGGTTAAGTATGAGCCCAAAATAAGCAGAAAGGTAAGGGATTCAAGAAGATTTCGAATAATGGAAACTCTTGTTTTCATAGCTGGCTGCGCCTGTACCGCCGCTGTTATGTTTGTTTTGGTTTTTCCGGGAATTTCAAATGAGAAGCAAGAAATAATTAATAAAAAAGATTTAGAGATTAGTGAGCTTCAAAAAAAGTATGATGAGGAAAAAATAAAAAATGATAATGATAAATCCGAGGAACTTCAAAAAGAAAACGAAAGTCTTAAGGTTGAGATTGCTCAGTATCAAAGACAAATGGAAGAAAGAAATACGCTTGACCAGCTATCAAGCGCTTCGGCTTTATCTGTAAAAGGAGATTACGCCGGTGCCGCCGAAACTATTTCAACTATTAATATAAGCCATCTTAGTTCTGATAAATTAGACGAATATAACACTTTAAAAGAAAAGGTTTATAAAAAGCAGGCGGCAAGCCTTCTTAGACAGGGCAGAACTTTTGTTAATTCTAAAAAGTACCAAGAAGCGAAAGAGGTTTTTGAGAAAGCCATTTTATATTATGATTATGATGAATTGACGAAATATAATATAATGTACTATTTTGGTTTATCTTTAAAAGAGCTTGGGGATAAAGAAAAAGCCAAAGATTATTTATCACAGGTAGCCGCTAATCATCCTCAAAGAAATTATAAAAATTTAGCGACAAAACAACTTGAGCGATTATAATATAAAAAAAGGGGGGAAGAGTTTATGAAAGAGGAAATATTTAATTGTGTTAAAGTGTTATCGTATTTTTTATGGGAATATACTAAACATGATAATACTCTTCAGTTATGGTGCTGTTCAGAAGATATTATTTGTTTTTTAGCGGAGAATGACATAAAAACCAAAAATGATTTTATGCGTATTATTTCTTTGGGTAAAAAAGATGAGGTATACAAAAAGTTTGTACGTAATATTGCGTATAAAATTTTTGAGTATACAGATGAAAAGTCAAATGACAAAAACTGGTTTGCCGCTGAGAAATTTATTAGAAATTCTGAAT
The DNA here is from genome assembly GCA_910579745.1 of uncultured Clostridia bacterium. Lineage (GTDB taxonomy): Bacteria > Bacillota > Clostridia > Lachnospirales > CAG-274 > MGBC114079. The sequence continues at coordinate 10,316 of CAJTVH010000056.1, forward strand.
GTATTGACGCTTGTATAAGTGCTGTTCGTATTTTTGGTAAGGTAATGAAAAATGATGAAATATATAAGTCTATTCGTTCAGAAAACGCGAAAGGTTATATTTGTGACAAAAATTTAAATTAAGAACATATCTGAAAACAGAGTAAATAGAATTAAATTCCTATCAGTGTGAAATTTTATGCAGTTATATATATAATTATTTAATGAGTTTAATTTTTATACAGGCGATATGGGCTTTTAAAAGAGAAGGTTCCTTAAATTTAATATTTATTAAGGTATTTTTATAAAATATTTTTTAGAAAAGAGGTTTTATATGAACAAAACCCGATTTGGTCTATCTGAAAATATAGAAGGCGCTTTAGCGTATGTTTTTGGAATAATAAGCGGCTTGGTTTTTCTTATTGCTGAAAATGATAACAGATTTATAAGATTTCATTCATTGCAATCAATTATGTTTTTTGTTTGTATAGCTGTTTTAAATATTGTTGTTTCTGTAATTTTTTTTGTTCCGTTTTTTGGATTTTTTGAGTTTATAGTTAGAGGGTTTATTGCTCTCGCGTCATTTATAGCGTATATAACTTTAATTATTTTAGCTTACTGCGGTAAGGTGGTAAAAATTCCTTTTATTGGTGAATTGGCGTGGAAGTTGTCTTTTTAAGGCTGTCTGAGAGGCGGAAAAAAGTTGTTTTGACAGTTAAGGTTTGTGAATTTTCCTGTTTTTTCATGAATTTTTAGAACAAAGGCAATTATTGCAAATTTAAGGAGGGCTTTATGAGATTTAACTTTAAACTTTTAAAAAATGAGTATATAAACGATATTTCCTCAGAGGGATTTATCTATGAACATATTTCGGGCGCTAAACTTATTTTTATAAAAAACGCTGATAAGAATAAAGTTTTTTCCGTGACTTTTAAGACTTTACCCGAAAATAACAAGGGCGTCGCTCATATTATGGAACATAGCGTTTTATGCGGTTCACGTAAATATCCGGTGAAAGACCCTTTTAATCAGCTTGAAAAAGGTTCGCTTAATACTTATTTAAACGCTATGACGTTTCATGACAAGACAATGTATCCTGTCGCGAGTACGAACGAAAAAGATTTTATTAATCTTATGAACGTTTATATGGATTCTGTTTTTTTTCCTCTTATTTATGAGCGAAAAGGGATTTTTCTTCAAGAGGGACATCATAAAGAAAAGGGAGGTATAAATGGCGTTGTTTATAATGAGATGAAAGGCGCTTTTTCGCCTCCCGATAAAATAATTGATTTCAAGCTTAATGAAAAGTTATTTGAAAATACGAATTATAGGTTTTATTCCGGAGGGGTTCCCGAACATATATGTCAGTTAACATATGAGGAATTTATTGACTTTCATAAAAAATATTATCATCCGTCTAACAGTATCTTATATTTATACGGCGATATAAATATTGATAGTTATTTGGAAATTTTAGATAGAGATTATTTATCTGAATTTGAGTTTAAAGATATTAACATCGGATATTTGACTCAAGAAAATTTTAATAGCATAAAAGATTTTGAGTTTAATTATGACATTTCAGATGAGACTGCTGAAAATAAAAATTATTTTCAGTGTGGAGCGATAATAGGAAGTGGCCTTGACTTTAAATTATCTTTTGCTTTTGAGATTTTGACGGAAGCGCTTTTAGAAACAGAAAGCTCGCCTTTAAAAAAGGCTTTAATTCAAAATGGAATAGGTGACAATATTTATGGTCTATTCGATGACAGCATGTTTCAGACAAGATTTTCAGTTTCCATTGGCAAAACATCTTCAGATGATTTAGAAAAGTTTAAAAAGGTGTATTTTGAGACACTTAATGATATTGTAAAAAATGGTTTGAATAAAAAACTTATTGAAAGCTGTATAAATAAATATAAATTTTATTTTAAGGAAGAAGACTATGGATATAAGCCGAGAGGTCTTTTTTTAAATATACAAATGCTTAATAGTTTTATTTACGGAAAAGGTAATTTTGATGGAATAAAATCAGATGAATTATTCGAGTATGTTGAAAATTTGAATTTTGAAAAGCTCATTGAGAAATATTTACTTAAAAACAAAAATTACGTATTTGCTCTTATGAAACCTCAATTTAGAAAAGATAAAGAGAATAAAAGCTATGAGCCGGATTTGGAATTTGAGGATTATAAAAGACTTGAGGATTCTAAGGAGAATATTGAGAAGATTCCTTTACTTAATATTGAGGATATTGATAAAGAATCCTCAAATATTGAGATTTTTGAGGAAACAATTTGTCAAAGGCGGCTTATTTCCGCAAGAATATCAAATGATGATATTGTTTATATAAATTTACTTTTTGATACAAGAGTATTTGATATTGAGGATTTAAAATATTTTGCTATTTTTAAGTATATATTTGGAAAGATTAATACGAAAAAATATAGTTATGAGGAACTTACTAATGAAATTAATTTTTATTTTGGAAAGTTTTCCGCTTCTTTTGAGTCATATTCATTAACTGATGATTTTTTGCCTGTTTTAGAGATTAATATGAAATTTTTGTATAAAAATATTAATAATGCTTTTTCGATTGCTAAAGAAGTTATTTTCGACTCGATTTTTGATAAAAAGAGAGTCAAGGAACTTTTATCTGAGTATAAAATTATTTTTGAGAAAAGCTTTGTTACAAACGCCCATGTTTATGGGATTTTTAGATGTATGTCTTATTTGTCCGATATGGATAAGTATGCTCAGTTTATTAACGGATTGGATTTTTATGAGTTTCTTAAAGATATTATTACTGATTTTGATAACAAAGTGGATTTAGTTATTGAAAAACTTAACAAAATTAAAAGTATTATTTTTAATAAAGGCAGTCTTATTGTTGGAATTGTATGCGGTGAAAATAATTATAACAATGTATTAAAAAACGTTAAGGATTTTTGTGAGGATTTTGATAAATTTGATTTTGAGGTAAAAAGAGAAAGTTTTGCTAAAAGCTTTGTAAATGAGGCTTTTGTTATTGAATCGGAAGTTCAGTATAATGTTCTCGCGGCGAATTACAAAAAGTTTTCATTGGAATATAGTGGGAAAATGGAAGTTATTGAAAAAATTATAAGTTCAGATTATCTCTGGAATAAAATAAGGCTTGACGGAGGCGCTTATGGAGGAGGCTGTTGTTTTTTAAGAAGAGGTTTGTTTTATTTATATTCTTATCGAGATCCGAATGTTAAAACGACATTTGAAAAATATAGAGAAATTTCAGCCTATTTGAGAAATATTAATCTTTCTGAGAGAGAATTACAAAAGTATATTATAGGAACAATAAATCGTCTTGACAAACCTTTATTAATTAGCCAAGTTATGGAAAAAATTCTTAGAAGAAAAATTTCTGATATAACCGATGAGGAAAGACAAAAAGAAAGAGATGATATTTTAAATATAAAAAAATCAGATATTTTAGAATTCTCGGAAATATTTGATAAATGTTTTTCAGAAAGCTTTATATGTACTTTTGGAGGCGGTTCAGCTATTAAAAAAGCTGAGACTTGTTTTGAAAAAATTTATTTTATATAGGAGAACAGATGTCTTTATAACATTTTTATAGATAAAGAAGTATATAAAATAAATTATTGTTAATTTTAATAACTCAATCAGTAATTTATTTAAAATACAGATTGAGTTATTAAAAATTTATATAATATATTTTTATAAAGTTTATATAAAGAATATTAATTTCTTTTTGAAAAACAGATAAACTAGAGTGTATCTGAAAACTAAAATACGCGCAAAAAATTATAAAAAATAAAACGCAACAGAAAGGATTTTCTGTTTAATTGAACCGTTTTCATTTATTTTCTAATAATTTTTTAGATATTTCGCATATATAACTGATAGCTTATGATAGTTTTCAGATATGCCCTAACGTAAATAAAAAAATATTTTATTTATGATAGAATTTTAAAGAAAGATAAGTTTTTACACTGATAGTTTAAAGATAATTAATAAGGTTAAGCGGTTGTCTTAAAATATATACTAAAAATCATAAAAAAATTTGAATTATATTTGTCTTATTTTTCATAATTTTTTAGATATTTTGGTTTTATAAAAAGTGATATATTTTTAATTGCTGAAAGTTTATTAAATTTTAAAAATAGGCACATAGTTTTAAGATAAGTCTATAAAAAAATATTGAATAAAATAATTTTTTTGTCTCATATGATATCCTAATATATTAATATTTTTTTAAATAAATTTTAATATAAATTATTGACAAAATAAAATGGATGGTGTATATTATATGAATAGTTGTTCACATATATATAATAAAAAATACATATTTTAAATTATAGGCATTGTAGAAAAGAATAATTATTTTATTCAAAATTTTTCAAAATATTATATGAATTTTTATACTATTGGTATAAAAAGATATTTTTATTTAAGATTTTAGCGTTTTTTGACCATAAAATAGTTTTTATTCTAAAGCGTATCTGAAAACAAAAATACGTGCGAAAAATTATAAAAAATAAAACGAAACAGAAAGGCTTTTCTGTTTAATTGAAGCGTTTTCGTTTATTTTTTAATAATTTTTTGGATATTTCTCATATATAACTGATAGCTTATGATAGTTTTCAGATACTCCCTAAATAAATTCTCTATAATATATAAATGTATAAGTATGTAAAATACAGATAACAATAAGATAAAAAAGAAAGGAGTGGACATATGGAACAATATAGTGTTACAGGAATGAGCTGTGCGGCGTGTAGCGCGCGTGTTGAGAAAGCTGTCAAGAAAGTCCCTGGCGTTAGCTCCTGCTCTGTCAGTTTGCTTACAAACTCAATGGGGGTAGAGGGAACGGCTTCTACGGACGCCATTATTGCCGCTGTAGTAAACGCTGGATATGGCGCTTCCGTGAAAATGGGAGACAGCAAGTCGGACAGAAATTATTATGGTGAAAATGACGAATTATTAAAAGATAAAGAGACGCCTATTTTGAAAAAAAGACTGTTTTATTCTTTGTTATTTTTGGTTATTTTAATGTATTTTTCAATGGGGAATACAATGTGGGGATGGCCGCTTCCAGGATTTTTTGCTGATAATTATATAGCTATAGGTCTTGTTCAGCTTCTCTTTACAATTATTATAATGGTTATTAATCAGAAATTTTTTATAAGCGGGATAAAAAGTTTTTTGCGAGGAGCGCCTAATATGGATACGCTTGTCGCTCTTGGCGCCGGCGCTTCTTTCGCATACAGTGTTTACGCTCTTTTTTCTATGACCGAGGCTCAGATAAATGGAAATTATGAGTTAGTTATGTCTTATGTTCATGAGTTTTATTTTGAATCGGCGGCCATGATTCTTACGTTAATTACTTTAGGTAAGATGCTTGAGGCACGTTCAAAAGGCAGAACAACAGACGCTCTTAAAGGTTTAATGAAGCTTACTCCGAAAACAGCCAATATTATTAAAGATGGAAAAGAAATAACCGTATCTATTGAACAAATAAAAAAAGGCGATGTTTTTGTGGTTAGGCCGGGAGAAAATATTCCTGTTGACGGTGTTGTTATAGAAGGAAGCAGCGCCGTGAATGAGTCGGCTTTGACAGGAGAAAGCATTCCTGTTGACAAAGCTGTTGGAGACTCAGTATCTTCAGCTACTTTAAATCAATCAGGATTTATTAAATGCGAGGCTGTGAGAGTAGGTGAGGACACGACATTATCGAAAATTATTCAGATGGTAAGCGATGCCGCGGCTACAAAGGCTCCTATCGCGAAAGTAGCCGATAAAGTTTCTGGCGTTTTTGTTCCATGCGTAATCATTATATCGGTTATAACTATAATTATTTGGTTGTTTTTAGGGGAAAGTGAAGGCTTTTCTCTAGCGAGGGGTATATCGGTATTGGTTATAAGCTGTCCATGCGCTTTAGGACTCGCAACTCCTGTGGCAATTATGGTAGGTAATGGAATAGGCGCTAAAAACGGTATTTTATTTAAAACAGCTGTATCTTTAGAAGAAACAGGAAAAGCTAAAACCATTGTTTTAGATAAAACGGGAACTATTACTTTAGGAGAACCACAAGTTACTGATATTATTCCGGCGGACGATGTGACGGAAGAAGAACTTCTTTTACTGGCTTTTTCTCTTGAGAAGAAAAGCGAGCATCCATTAGCTAAAGCTATTTTATCAGAAGGAGAGAAAAGAAGTTTAATAGCCGAAGAAGTCTCAGATTTTATGGTTTTTCCGGGGAATGGTCTTTCCGCCGTCTTAAACGGAAGTTTTCTTGCGGGAGGAAATTATAATTTTATAAGCGGAAAAATTATTATTAATGACAAAGAAAGAATATATTCTGAAAATTTAGCTGAATCTGGTAAAACTCCTTTATTTTTTAGCAAAGATGATAAATTTATGGGAATTATTGCAGTTGCGGATGTTATCAAAGACGACAGTCCACAGGCGGTAAAAGATATGCGTGATATGGGTATAAAAGTTGTTATGCTTACCGGAGATAATGAACGAACCGCCAAAGCGATAGGAAAACAAGCGGGTGTTGATGAAGTCATTGCAGGGGTTTTGCCTGATGGGAAAGAAAATGTTATACGTTCTTTAAGAGAAAGTGGCAAAGTGGTAATGGTTGGCGATGGAATAAATGACGCTCCGGCTCTTACAAGAGCGGATATAGGAATAGCCATAGGCGCTGGGGCTGATGTCGCTATTGACGCGGCTGACGTTGTTTTAATAAAGAGCAGGTTAAGCGATGTACCAAACGCTATAAGATTAAGTCGAGCGACTTTAAAAAATATTCATCAAAACTTATTTTGGGCGTTTTTATATAATGTAATAGGAATACCATTAGCGGCGGGTGTTTTTATTTCAATTTTCGGATGGCGTCTTAATCCTATGTTTGGGGCGGCGGCGATGAGTTTGTCAAGTTTCTGTGTTGTTACAAACGCTTTAAGACTTAATTTCTTTAAATTTAAAAAATATAATAATGGCAGTAATCAAAATAAAAATATAAAAAAAGAAAATAATTTAGCTAAAGGAGATATAAAAATTATGGAAAAAACTTTAAAAATTGAAGGCATGATGTGTGGACATTGTGAGGGAAGAGTAAAAAAAGTTCTTGAAGAATTAATAGGAGTTGAAAAAGCTTCTGTAAGTCATGAAAAAGGTATTGCTGCCGTGACTTTAAGTTCAGAGGTTTCAGATGATGTTTTGAAAAAAGCGGTAGAGTCTCAGGATTATAAGGTTATGGAGATAAAATAATTTTAGATATAATATTTATTATATTAAAGCGTATTTGAAAACGGTTGTTTTTAGATGCGCTTTAATGGTAATACTGACTTAAAGCTTTTATAAAGTAAATATACAGCGTAATTTTATGAAATATAAATTTAATTACGCGTATTTATCTTTTTTTTGTTTTTATGTAGATGAAAAAACCAAAATAGGGAAATTATTATGTATTTGACATTTAATATCATATAAGGAGATTAAGGGAGGTATGATAGATTTAAGTGAATACAGCAAATATCAAGGTTAAAAATATTAGTATGGGCATCTATATATAAAATATATAGATGCCCATACTAATATTTTTATTGTTTTTCTCTGACTGCGGAAGTCCTTTTTCAACATTTTTAAAAAAGAGATTTTGGAATTTCTTATAGATGAAACCAGAGTGTATCTGAAAACTAAAATATGTACAAGAAATTATAAAAAATAAAACGAAACAGAAAGACTTTTCTGTTTAATTGAAGTGTTTTCGTTTATTTTTTAATGATTTTTTGGATATTTCGCGTATATA
>CAJTVH010000057.1 GCA_910579745.1 uncultured Clostridia bacterium
TTGGGGGAAGCGCTAACTCAAAATTATTTTTAAAATTAAGGGAAGAAAATGGACTTTGTTATTATATTAATTCTTTTGTATACAGGTTTAAATCTATTATATCTGTTCAGGCGGGAATAAAAGAAGAAGATTATGAGAAATCTGTCTCAATGATTAGAAAATGCATTGAAGATGTTCAAGATGGAAACTTTGAGAAAAAAAATTTTGACAGTGCCATTTTAGGACTTATTAAAAGCTATGAGAGTATTGTCGATTATCCTCAAGGACTTATGGATTTTAATCTTACCCAAAATATGCTTTGTGTTAAAGATGATTTGAAAACCGTTTCTCAAAAGTTAAAGAATGTTTCTATGAAAGATGTTTCTAATATTATGAAAATGGTGTATGTTGATACAATTTACTTCTTATGTTAAAAAAGTAATGATATTAAAACGCTGTTTAATTTGTCTATCAAAATGAAATAGGATAAAAAACTATTTTTTACAGTTGAATTTGATTATTTTTAAGCTTATTAAATTATTATATAAGAATATAAAAAACAGTGTTTTTAAAAAAGGAGAGTTTTTTATGGAAAAAGAGTTTTATATTGATCTTGCTGATGAAAAATTTTATGAGAATACTTTTGAAAACGGATTAAAATGCTTTGTTTTTCCTAAAAAAAATTTTTTTGAAAAACAAGTAACTTTTGCTGTTAATTACGGTTCCGTAGACAATATTTTTTACGAAGATAATAAAATTAAAGAGGAACCAAGAGGAATCGCTCATTTTATTGAACATAAGCTTTTTGAACAGGAGGATTATAATGTTTTTGAGGAGTTTTCCAAAAATGGGGCAACCTCTAACGCGTTTACAAATTTTAATACTACCGCTTATTATTTTAACTGTACGGAGAACTTTAAGAAAAACTGCGGTATACTTTTTGATTTTGTCAGTAAACCATTGTTTACAGAAGAAAATGTAAAAAAAGAAAAGGATATTATTTCTCAGGAAATAAAAATGTATGATGACGACCCGGATTGGAAAATTTATTTTAATATGCTTAAAAATATGTATTTTGAACATAATATTAAAAATGATATTGCGGGTACGGTAGATTCAATAAAAAATATAACTCATAAAGCGCTTTATGAGAATTATAATAATTTTTATAATTATGAGAATTCGGTTATTGTTTGTGCTGGGGATTTTGACAGAAAAGAGCTTTACAGTTCTATTCTTGAAAATTTAAAACTTAACGAAAAAGATAATAACGTCAAAAAAATATTATTCAATGAAAAAGATGAAATAGCGAATGGATTTATAGCAGAAAAAATGAATATTGAACGAACTATGTTTAATTTTGGAATAAAAGATGTTTTTAAAAAGTTTTCTATATCCGATAGAATATTGTCTGTTAAAATTCTCTTAGATATTATTTGTGGCGAAAGTTCTGAGTTATATGAAAGATTATATGAAAAAAGACTTATTGACAAATCTTTCTCTTATGCTTATACTTGTGGAAGGGACTATGGATTCGCGATAATTTCTGGATTTTCGGAGAGTTCAGAAATTGTCGGGGAGTTTTTGCTTGACGAGGTTGTTAAGTTGAAAAAATCCGGAATTGATAAAAAATTATTTGAGTTGATTAAAAATAAACATATTGGCAGGTTTATACAAGGATTTAATTCCATAGATGGAATTGTTTCAGCCCAGGTTGATTTTTTTACAAAAAATATTACTCTTTTTGATTATTGTGAGAGTTTAAAAAATGTCAGCATTGATGATGTTGAAAAAACGCTTTATGAGTTATTCTGTGAAAATAATATTGTATTAAGCCTTATTGAGCATTAGAGGTATCTTGAAATTATACGAATTATAGTAAAATATGCCTTGTTTTTTATTGTATGCCATAAAAACTTACAGCGTATTTAAAGATTAAAACACACATGAAAAATAAAGTAAATTTGAAATGTTACTGTTAAGCATATAATTTTTTTTTAAGCGGTGATAAGTTTTTTGTTTTATATGTTTCAAGTGATTGATACGCTGTAAATTTATTTTGGCAAGTTAGTGGTCTCTTTTTTTAACTTTTATTTGATATGGTTTTGGAGGTAGTTATGGAAAATATAGCACAAGCTCCTGATATATGGTTTCCTAATATTGGGATAAGTTTTGAAAACGTAAATAAAGTCGCGATAAGTAATTTTTTAGGAGTGGGGCTTGATATTTATTGGTATGGTATTATTATTGCTTTGGGAATTTTGGCGGGACTTTCTATCGCACGGTATGAGGCTGGCAGAACAGGGCAAAAAAAGGAAATTTATACGGATTATCTTTTATGGACAGTTGTTTTTTCTGTAATTGGCGCAAGGCTTTATTACGTTATTTTTAGGTGGGATAGCTTTAAAGATAATTTATGGAATATATTCGCCATAAGAAACGGTGGTCTCGCTATTTATGGCGGAATTATAGCGGCTATTATTGTTTCAGTGATTTACACAAAAGTAAAAAAAATAAGTTTGTTTAAATTCCTTGATACCGCTGTTTTTGGTCTTATTATAGGACAGATTATCGGTAGGTGGGGAAATTTTATAAACAGAGAGGCTTTCGGAGGATATACTGATTCTTTTTTCGCGATGAGATATAAGGTTGAGCAAATAAAAGAAACTTCTGAGGAAGTTTTAAATAATTTAAAGGAATTTAAGGTCGAGGGAACGGAAGAAATTGCAAAATATATTCAAGTACATCCTACTTTTTTTTATGAGTCAATGTGGAATCTCGGTCTTTTTATTATTATGAGTCTATACAAAAGACATAAAAAATTTGACGGGGAAATGGTTTCCATGTATTTTGTTGGCTATGGCATAGGCCGATTTTGGATTGAGGGGCTCAGGACAGATCAGCTTATAATAGGTGATACGGGTATAGCTGTTTCACAAGCGCTTTCTCTTGTCTTGGCGTTATTTTTTTTGTTTTTTATTATATATAACAGACGCAAAAGAAGAGGGCATATGTTTTTGCGATAATTTTATTATGAATCAGCTTTTTTAACAAGAAAATTTATAAAAATAAAATAGCTACTGTATATCTGAAAACTAAAATATATACAAGAAATCATAGAAAATAAAAGAAATTTGAAACTTGTTTATTTTTCATATTTTTATGTTTTCTTAACACTAAAAAATATTTAAATTTTATGAGAGAGTTACTTGTACAATTTTAATAATTATTACATAGTTTTCGGATAAGATATATATTTATAAAAGTTTATTGAGTTTGTTTTTTATAATTATTTGGATATTTGTGATTATATATTTTATAATTGTTTCAAATATGACTCAAATTGTATCCGAAAATTAAAATGTTTATTAAATAATAGAATAAAATTGAGATATGTTAGAGAGTATCTGAAAATTAAAATATATGCAAAAAATTATAAAAAATAAAACGAAACAGAAAGGCTTTTCTGTTTAATTGAACCGTTTTCGCTTATTTTTTAATAATTTTTTGCATATTTCGGGTATATAACTGATAGCTTATGATAATTTTCAGATATGCCCTGGTTTATTTGTACGAGTTTTTACTGTGTAAAGCTTGGTATAAATTTAATAATCTGTATTGAAATTATATAATTTAAAAATTATATAATTATATTCATAACATAATTAAATATATCATAAAAAATTAATATTTATAGTGTGGACAAATAACATAATTTGTAATATAATTAAACTTATAGTAAATTGTCGTTTTTTATCATTTGTATAGGCTAAATTATTGAGATATGTTCTAAAATTATATTTTTATGACAACAGAACTATTATTTTTATAATCTATAAAACGGATGATTAAAAATGTTTTTTACTATTACGTTTTGTTTGATTTTTTTAATATGACATGAAGATTTCTATAAAAATTGGAATTTGTCTAACAATAAAATTCGTTCTTAATATATCGATTTTAGGGTTATTAAATAAATTCAGTTAAAAGAATTATAAAAAAAGATGTATTTTAAAATATAGATTATTTCATTGTTTCGGAGGTAGAAGTATATATGTTTACTAAAGATATTGGTATTGATTTAGGTACAGCGAATACTCTTGTATTTGCTAAAAATAAAGGTATTATTGTTAATGAGCCTTCAGTTGTCGCGATAAACTCGGTTACTCATGAGGTTCTCGCTGTTGGAAATGAAGCGAAAGAAATGATTGGAAGAACACCCGCTTCGATAATCGCTACAAGACCTATGCAGGAGGGCGTTATAGCGGATTTTGAGGTTACGCAGGCTATGCTTAAATATTTTGTAAATAAAGCTATTCCGAGAGGTTTATCTTCTCCAAGAATAGTTATTTGTATACCTTCAGGGGTTACAGAGGTTGAAAAAAGAGCCGTAATTGAGGCGGCTGTAGCGGCAGGCGCTAAAGAAAAAAATACTTATCTTATAGAGGAGCCAATGGCGGCGGCTATAGGAGCCGGTCTTCCGGTTGAGGAGCCTGTTGGCAGCATGGTTGTGGATATTGGCGGGGGTACCAGCGAGGTCGCTGTTATTTCACTTGGAGGAATAGTAACAAGTATTTCTGTAAAGACCGCGGGTGATAAATTTGATTCTTGTATCGTAAACTATATTAAGAAACAATACAATCTTGCTATAGGTGAAAGAAGCGCTGAGGATATTAAGATTTCAATAGGATGCGCTTATCTTGAGTCTGAGGAAGGGAAAACTATGGAGATAAGGGGGCGAGATTTGGTTTTAGGACTTCCTAAAACAATTACAATTTCCTCAAAGGAGATTTTGGAGGCTTTAAGCGAACCTGTGAATGTTGTTGTGGACGCTATTAAATCAACTCTTGAAAAGACTCCGCCCGAGCTTTCCTCAGATATTATGGAATCGGGAATCGTTCTTACGGGAGGAGGGGCGCTTCTTAAAGGGCTTGACAAGCTTATCTCAAAAGAAACCCTTATGCCAGTTAAGATTTCTCCTGAACCGTTGAATTGCGTTGCTCTTGGCACAGGTCTTGTTCTTGAGCACATTAGTACTTTAAGGTCGGTTCTTATTTCTTCACAAAAATTGAAAATGAAATAAATTTGTAATTACAATATTTTAAGAGATGTAAATTAAAGATTATAGTTATAAGGGAAAAATGTGATTACCATTTAAAAAAAGTCTATTATTTATACTGTTTTTTGACAAACGATATATAATTTTTTAAATACGTTATAGGGTTTTTACAAAATAATTAAAATTGATAATAAGGAGAGTTCCGTTTTGAACTTTTTAAAAAATCATAAAAAATTTGTTATAGCTCTTGTTTCAGTGTTATGTTTATTTATGATTTCATTTTCATTAAATAGAGCCAAGCCTACTTTTTTTGAAAGCGGTATAGGGTATGTTTTAGCCCCGATTCAGAGCTTTAATACATCTGTTACGGACTGGATTTCAAGTAAATTTAACGCCCTTACAAACATAAATGAAATTGAGAATGAAAATGAGAAACTGAAAGAAGAAGTATACGCGCTACAGACAGAGGTAAATCGTCTTAAACTTATTGAGGATGAAAATAAAAAACTTTCGGAAATGTTAAAGATAGATCAAAAATACTCTGATTACCCAAAGGTTGGAGCAAGGATTATAGCTAAAGACACGAGTAATTGGTATGATGTTTTTCTTATTGATAAGGGAGCTAACGACGGTATTAAAAAAAATATGGTTGTTATAGCCTCAGGCGGGCTTGTTGGAAAGATTTCAGAAACGGGTCTTAATTATTCAAAGGTTGTTTCTATTGTCGATGATACCGATTCGGTTGGAGCGAAAAGTCTTAGAACAGATGATATAGGGTTTGTTAGGGGCGATTTTGAAAACAAGGGTATGTGTAAAATGGAATATGTAGACAGTGACGCTGAGATTATGAATGGCGATGAGATTGTTACGTCACATTTAAGTGATATTTATCCGCCCGGAATTACAATAGGATATGTAAAAGATGTTCAAACAGATGAAAATACCCTTACAAAATGGGCTTTAATTTCGCCGACTGTCGATTTTAAACATCTTGAAAATGTTCTTATTATCACCCAAAGTTTTAAAAAGAATTTAAATTAGGGAATATAGAAAAATTTTAAATTATTACTCTTAAACTTATATATTTTTTCACAAAGCCGATTTCAATATTTATAGGACGAGAATATTTAAGAAAGTTATAAAAAATAAGTATATTTCAATTTATGTTTATTTTTTTACAATTTTTTATTGATATTAAAGTTTATATGTGTTATATAATTTTGATTTATGACAAATAAACTTTGAGGAGGTAAAAAGGTGAGATTCTTTGTTACCGCGGTTATAATTGTTTTGAATTTTATAATTCAATCTACTTTTTTGCATGGTATTGAGATAATTAATATAGTTCCCAATACAGCGATAATAGTAATTGTTTCTTTCGCTTTTATGAGAGGAGAGTATGAGGGGGCCGCTATCGGTTTTACGGTGGGAATTTTACAGGATATGTTCTTTTGCCGATATGTTGGAATGAATGCTTTTCTAGGTATGATGACAGGATATTTATGCGGAAAATTTTGCGCTGATTTTTTTACTGAAAACTTTCTTATACCTCTTTTGATGACTTCAGCGAGTACATTTTTATATGGATTTGTTTTTTATGTTTTTAATGTTTTAATTTTAGGGTATACCGATTTATTTTATTTTTTAAGTAATATTATTATTCCCGAAACAGCCTATACAGCGTTGTTTTCAGTCTTTATGTATAAACTCTTTTACATAGTAAATGAAAAACTTGAAAAGAGAGAGAGTTTGAAAAGAAAACTTTTTTGATGATTAATTTTATCAGGAGGAAATATATGAAATCTTTCTTTCAGAATATATGGAAAATTTTTCAGAATAGGCTTGTTGTTTTGTACATTGTGATAGTAATGATGTTTTCGGTTATTACAGTTAAATTGTTTGACCTTCAAATAGTAAAGGGAGATTTTTATAATAAACAAGTGGCAACAACCACTTTACAAAAGGTTGTCGTATCAGCGCCAAGAGGGGCTATTTATGACAGATACGGTGTTCCTTTAGCTATAAATAAATCTTCTTTTACGGTTAATATTGACGCGAGCATTACTGTTGAAAATCAAAATGATGTTTTTGTTAGGCTTATAAATTTACTTGAGAGAAATGGCGAGGATATAGTGGATGATTTTCCTATTTCAAAGACAAAGCCTTTTGTGTTTGAATTTGACGGAAGTCAAAATCAAGAAAAAAGGTGGAAAAAAGATATGGGACTTGAGGAAAATTTAACGGCGGAGGAATGCTTTAACAAGCTAAGAAAAGATTTTTCGGTTGATGAAAAATGGTCTGATGAGGATGCCCGTAAAATTCTTTCTTTGCAATGTCAGCTTCATCTTAAACGTTATTCTAAATATATTCCTGTTGTGGTCGCTTATGATGTAAAAAATGAGACTATCGCCGCTATTGAGGAGGAGAAACGAAATTATCCGGGAATTTATATTGATGTTGAGGCCTTGAGGAATTATCCAGCCGGAAAATATTTTTCCCATCTTCTTGGATATATAAGGGGGATAACTGAATCAGAGCTTGCGGAATATAATTCTAACGGAGATTATAGTTTGAATGATCTTATAGGAAAAGACGGAATTGAGAAAGCTTTTGAAAAACAACTCAGAGGAAAAAATGGCAAAAAATATGTTGAGGTTGATAATTTTGGAAGAAGGATAAAAAATATTGATTCTGAAAGCGTTGAGCCTGTCCCTGGAAACAAAGTATTTTTGACTGTTGACAGAAAACTTCAAGAAGCCGCTTATAATATTTTTGAGGAAGCTTTGAAAAAATCTATTCTTAACAGAATTTCTGAGAATGAGTATTCATATAAGGAAATTCTTTCATCTATGGTTGATTCCAATCACATTGATGTAAAGAAAATTCTTTCGGCGGAAAAAGACAGTGAGCAGGAAAGAGTTAAAAATTATATATTGTCTGTAGATAAAGGCGCCATTACAGATAATGATCTAGCTAAACAAATTGTTATGGACGGAATTGATAAAGGCGATATTTTAGGAGCGAGTCTTTTGCTTGTTATGTATGAGCAAGGAGTTATAAGCTGTGATGAGGTATACTATCTTAAAATAAAGAACGGAGGCATTTCTCCTTTACATGTTATTATGGATAAATTAAACGCGGGAGAACTTACTCCGCATATGTTAGGAATGGATCCTTGTACAGGTTCTGTTGTAGTTGAGGATATTTACACGGGAGATGTTCTCGCCGCTGTCTCATACCCATCTTATGATAACAATAAATTTGTAAACAATTTTGACAGCGCTTATTATATAAAACTTCAAAACGATACGACGACTCCATTATTGAACAGACCTTTTATGGAGCCGAGGGCGCCGGGTTCTACTTTTAAAATGATTACCGCGACAGCTGGTCTTGAAGAGGGATATATTGAACCTTATACTACAATTTACGATAGTGGTACGTTTACAAAGGCTAAGAAACCTTACGCTCGTTGTTGGATTGGAGAAGGTAAAGGATCTCATGGCGATGTCAACGTCGCTCACGCTCTTGAGGTTTCATGTAATTATTTCTTTTATGAGATTAGTTATAGAATGGGTAACGCTTCCGACGGTTCCACGTATAAAGGAATAAAAACTTTAAATAAATATATGGAATTGTATGGTCTTGATGATTTAACCGGAGTTGAGATTTATGAGTTGTATAATTCAACGAAAAATTACCCTTCGAATATTTCCTCTCCTGAGTACAGAGAATATATTTATAAGATGAGAGATTCTGAGGCTGATGAAAGTGAGCTTAAATGGTATGACGGTGACACAATAAGGACAGCCATAGGTCAATCTCTTAATAATTATACGGCGGCTACTTTAACTAAATATATATCAACTCTCGCCAATGGAGGGAAAAGATATTCAATGCATTTTCTTGACAGGATTTCCTCCTATAATGATGAGGTTATAGAAGAGTACGTGCCTAAAGTTGAGGTCGATATTAATATAAAACCTGAAAATTTAAAAATTATTCATGAGGGTATGTATCTTGTTACATCTGGTGAAAAAGGAACTTTAAATTCGCTGTTTAAGGATTTTCCCGTTAAGGTAGCCGCGAAATCCGGAACTGCTCAGCAATCATCATACAGAAAAGAACATACAGTTTTTGTCGGGTTCGCTCCTTATGATAATCCTCAGATAGCTATAACAGTTCTTATTCCTTTTGGAGAGGATTCCACAAAACCCGCTCCTAATATCGCTAAAGGTATAATTTCTGAATATCTTGGTCTTAACAAACAACCTGAAAAGGAAAATTATAATGTTTTATATAAATAATCTCAGAGGTGAACTTTAAGTGGGTCAAAACAGCGTTATATTTAAAGGAAAAAAAGGTGGCATTCTTATAATACTTGATGATAAAATAACTTTTGACGAGTTGAAAACAACGTTTGAGGAAAAAATTTTACAGGCGGGTAATTTTTTTAAAGGCGCTAATCTTTCTATTACTTTTAAAGGGCGTAATTTGGAAGAAAATGAGGAAATGGAGCTTTTAAATATTATATCAGAAAAGTCTGGGCTTAATATATCTTTTGTTCACGATAAAGATGAAAGGACTTTTCTTGTTAAACATCAAAAACTCTCGAAAATTGATAATATTGATATTTTTTTGGATAAAAATGACGCTGAAAATTTTAATTCAAAAGTTATTTTTTCAGCGTTTGAGAATATAACTTCTTTTCATAAAGGGTCTGTAAGAAGCGGGCAGTCTCTTAAATTTAAGGGCAGTATTATTATTATAGGCGATGTTAATCCAGGAGGCGAGGTTATAGCGGAAGGAAACATTATTGTTTTAGGTTCAGTAAAAGGACTTGTTCACGCTGGGTGTATGGGATACTCGGATTGCTTTGTTATAGGACTTGATTTGAGACCCACTCAACTTAGAATAGCGGATATTGTTACATATTTTCCTCAAAAAGAAAAAATGGCGAAAACTTTTCCTGAATGCGCTTTCGCTAAAAAAGGAGAAATTTATGTAGAATCATTAATGAATTTTTGATAAATATAGTTTTTTATAAAGATATTAAAAGCCAATTTTACAATAATATTGTTTTTAAAATTATACATTAAATTATTTATAGTAAAAAAATAACTTTAGGGTAAATTTAATAATATTAATTAAATTTATTGTTTTACCGTAAATTAAGCAAATTTTGTGGATTATATATATTATTGGGTGCGGTTTCGCACGGAAAATTCATGGTGAACGATAATACCGTCAGCTGATGTCAGCTGAAGGCTTTTTTATTAGAGCGTATCTGAAAATTAAAATATGCGCAAAAAATTATAAAAAATAAAACGAAACAGAAAGGCTTTCTGTTTAATTGAACCATTTTCGTTTATTTTTTAATAATTTTTTGGATATTTTACATATATAACTTATAGCTTATGATAGTTTTCAGTTACGCCATAATTGAGTTTTTTAATAATTGAATTTATAGAATAGATTTTGCTATAAGGTGAATTTCAATTTTCGATAATTTATATTTATTTTTTACTTATATTTTGTCTATTTTTTTATCTTTTTATGTAGTAAATTTATTTTTAACCATAAATTTGTAATAATTTGCTTAAAGAAATTAGTGCAATATCAGTTTATTTCTGTTATTATATATAAGAGAGAATAATATAATATTAAATTTAAGACAAGTTATTTTAAAAAAGTTAATTTAATATTATTTGTAAAATTTTATCTCAAAGTATTATTTTTACAAATGTTTAGGAGGAAAACAAATGAGTGAAGTTATAGTTATTACATCAGGTAAGGGCGGTGTAGGCAAGACTACCACTTCCGCTAATCTTGGGACAGGTCTCGCTATGGAGGGCAAAAAAGTTGTCATGATAGACGCTGACATAGGGCTTAGAAACCTTGATGTTATTATGGGTCTTGAAAATCGTATAGTTTACGACCTTATTGATGTTATCGAGGGAAATTGTCGATTAAAACAAGCTCTTATACGTGATAAGAGATATGAAAATCTTTTTCTCATGCCTGCCGCTCAAACAAGAGATAAAGACGCGGTAAGTCCTGAGCAGATGAATAAGCTTTGTGAGTCTTTAAAAGAAGAGTTTGAGTACATAATTATAGATTGCCCCGCCGGTATAGAGCAAGGTTTTAAAAACGCTATAGCTGGTGCCGATAAAGCTATTGTGGTTACTACTCCTGAGGTTTCCGCTGTTCGTGACGCTGATAGAATAATAGGTCTTTTAGAGGCAAACGAGCTTAAAAATCCAATGCTTATTTTAAACAGGATAAGAGTTGATATGGTCAAAAGGGGAGATATGATGGCAATGGATGACGTTACGGAAATACTTGCCATTGATATTTTAGGAATTGTTCCTGATGATGAGAGTATCGTGATTTCAGCTAATAAAGGGGAGCCCTCTGTAACTGATTCTTTGTCAAAAGCCGGAGAAGCTTATAGAAATATAACTCAAAGAATTTTGGGTAATAATGTTCCTTTAATGGATTTAGATGTTGATAAGGGTATTTTGAATAAAATTAAAAAGCTTTTTAAATCAGGCAATTAATCATAAGGGGGGTACTATAAATGGACTTATTTAGTTTCTTTTCACGTAAACCTTCATCAAAAGATGTCGCAAAAGACAGACTTAAGCTTGTTTTAATTCATGATAGAGTAAATTGTTCAACACAGGTGCTTGAAATGCTTAAAACTGATATAATTCGCGTTATTTCAAATTATATGGAAATTGATGAAGAAGAATTAGATATTCAGATAACTCAGACAGAGACGGACGGTACAAATGGAAGTGTTCCCATGCTTTACGCGAATATTCCCATTAAAAGTATGAGAAAAGTTCAGTTATAAAAATAAAATTAATCAAAAAAACATGTTTATTGTTTAGCTATATATTATTATTCTATTATTTGAAGGGTTATTAAAAACATTAGTTAGTATATTCAATGTTAATAATTAAATATTGTTAGTTGTAATTCTCTTAAAAAGAGGAGTAGTTTTTTTATGATTTCAAAAAAAAATTTGTTATTAATTGATTTTATTTTGATTTTTCTTGTTTTCGCAATATCTATTTTTGGAATTATTATTATAGGAAGTGCCACAAAAATAAATGTTTCGGGTGGAACAGGTGAATTTGAGAGTCAGATAATATGGTTTATCACGGGTATATTTTTTATGCTTGCCGCCGCTTTTATTGATTATCATTTTATATGTAAATTTTATATACCTATGTATATTATTAATATTATTCTTTTGGTTGCCGTACTTTTCCTTGGAGGCGGAAATGGCGTTAATCGCTGGATCTTAGGTATACAGCCGTCGGAATTCTCAAAAATATTTATGATTTTATTTTTGGCGAAATATGTTGATAAAAATCAAGAGGAAATTAATAAATTTAAAACACTGAGCGTTATTTTTATTACTACTATTATACCGACGGCACTTATAAAAGCTCAGCCATCTCTATCGGCGAGTCTTGTTACTTTGGCTATCATGATTGTTATTCTTTTTGTGGGAAACATCAATAAAAAATATATTTTTATCGCTCTCGCTATTGTCGCGCCTATAGGCGCAATATTTTTAATTGACCTTTTTAGCGAAAATCATAGTATTTTAAAGCTATTTCTTAATGATTATCACATAGATAGAATATTATCGGCGATAAATCCTGATGAGTCAGACCCTCTCTATTATCAAACAAAACATTCTATTTGGGCGATAGGTTCAGGCGCTCTTAATGGAAAAGGTCTTTATCAGGGAACGATAAATCAGCTTAAATATCTTCCGGAATCTCATAACGATTTTATTTTTTCGGTTGTGGGCGAGGAATTTGGTTTTATAGGCTGTATAAGCATTCTCGCTCTTATGCTTTTAATTATTTTAAGATGTCTTTTTATCGCTAACAGGGCGATTGATAATATGGGTAAACTTATTGTTTCCGGTGTTGCCGGTATGTTAGCTTTTCAGGTTTTGGTAAATGTTGGTGTCGCGACAGGTCTTTTGCCAAATACAGGAATGCCGTTTCCTTTTTTAAGTTATGGCGGCAGTTCAATGTTGGTAAATATGATAGCTGTCGGACTTGTTATAAATGTTGGTTTAAGAAAACCAAAATCAATGTTTGAGAGGTGAGTTTTTTGAATATTGCTTTAGTTGCGCACGATAATAAAAAGGTTCTTATGGAAAACCTTTGTATTGCTTACAGACATATTTTAAGTAAACACGAAATTTACGCTACGGAGACAACGGGGCTTCTTGTTGAGGAGACGTCAAATCTTTCGGTACATAAATATCTTGCCGGTCACCTTGGAGGTGAACAACAGCTTGGTTCTCAAATTGCTAATAACGATATTGATCTTGTTATTTTTTTAAGAGACCCTGTATCCGCTAAAAACTATGAACCAGATATTAACGGGGTTTTAAGGCTTTGCGACATTCATAATATTCCTTTGGCAAGCAATCTTGCTACCGCTGAAGCGCTTCTTCTCGCTCTTGACAGAGGAGACCTTGACTGGAGAAAACTTATTAAATGATTTTTTAAATATTTTTATAAAAAAGATTATGTTTTCTATTTTTAATCGGTATAAAGCCCGTGTTTTTTGGCAATTATAATTATAAGAACCAATCTGTAATAAATAAAAAATTTTTTATTTACGTCTAAAGTTCTTATAACTATAATTTATGAGGTGATTCTTTAAATGAAATATTCAAATCTTTCAGAACTTATAAACGCCGATACAAACGCTAAAAAATACTTTAATTCTTTGCCGGATTATATACGTCAACAAATTTTTTCACGTTCTTCAGGAGTTAGTACTTTTGAGAATCTAAAAGATTACGCTGAAAATCTATTAAGAGGCGACGACTGATTTTTTTGGTTTAGTTATTGTTTTCGATATAATAAATGTACTAAACCAATATGACATAAAATAAAAATAAGCGAAATTCTTCGATAAATTTACATTGTTTATCAAAAAATTGTTTTCGCTTATTTTTTTATTTTTTAAAAATAATTAACTTGAGTTTGAAAAGAAATGTAAAAAATAAGGGTAATATTTTCTCAATTTAAAAAGCGCTATGTATTTAGGTAATTTATTGTTTACTTGATTTATCATATAATTTTTATATATATTTTAATAAAAAAAATTTAATAATTATACCATATACGCGATAGAAGCGGTTATAGTAAGCGGTAAGATTATTATTTGAAAAAGTGGTATGTGCCTGCATCATACAAATAATCAGTTGTCACATTAGGGAATAAAAATTATTGGTAAATTCAGATTATATATTTAGAAGTTATTATATGTCAGTATATTTTGTATTTTTATTTTTTTTCGGTATTTAGATATGGGGGAAGTCCTCATATACTGTCATAGCTTTTTAGACTTTATCTCTCGCAAGCGCTACCTGATAGGCGCTGATTTTCGGGTTTGCTTTTTCCTTGCCACTTCACAGCAGTTTGAACTCTTGGAATTTTTCTTCAATAGCTGTGAAAATGAATTGTTAAAACTTATTTTTGCGGAGAATACCGTACCACGGACAGCCCTTGTGATCGGTTTGCTTAGGACAGCAAAGATACTCATAGCCAGAAGGATTATGGGTCGTTTTCAGAGAGCGTGGTTACACTCCCTATGCTTTCTACGAGAGCGTTTCTTATTTTTAGTAGCTAAATAAAAACCGCTTGACAAAATGACGACATAGTGTTATATTTTAATTGTCAACGCTATGTTATACATCGAGGAGGGTAACACCATGGTACAGCAAATATCCGATTCTGAACTTGAAATTATGAAAATCGTATGGGGAAACTCGGAGGAGGTGACGCTATTCCCTTATATCATGGACGGGCTAGCGGCCAGGGGCAAGCCGTGTCAAAAGAATACTCTAATTGTGCTGCTGTCACGGCTGATGAACAAGGGTTTTTTGGGCGTCAAGAAAATTGGACGCCATAACGAATATACCACGCTCGTTTCTGAAACAGAATATCAGACAGCGCAGACGAAAAAATTTATGGATAAGATTTACGAGGGGAGCGCAAAAGGGCTGGTTTCTAATCTGATTACGGGCGACCTGCTGGCGGATGAGGAATACGAAGAATTGAAAAGGCTGCTGGAGAAAGGGAAAGAGAAACCATGAACGCAGTTTTGAAAGTTTTCCTGTCTATGTCTTTTTCCGGCGGTTTGCTTATTCTGGCTCTGTTTTTGGGAAACCGATTTTTAAAAGATAAAATTAGTAGACAGTGGCAATATTATATTTGGTTTGTTGTCGTTTTACGGCTGCTGCTTCCTTTCGGGACGGATGTAAGTCTGCTGGGGAAAACCTATCAGGCTGTTGACCAGGCAATAACACAGGCCGCACCTTTACCGCGGCAACAGCCTGCGCCAAACATTCAGGGAAGCAATATTGCCCCTGCTGTTGGGATAGAGCCAGACAATGAAAACACAAATAGTCCGGCAGACGATTTAACAACTGCCCGCCAATTCCAAGATATGGAGGCGTTTCTGATAAATCATGCCTGGCTGCTTTGGCTGGCGGTTGCGCTTGGTTTTCTAATACGAAAAATAACAATTTATCAGGGATTTATATGGTATATCAAAGCTGGATTGGTCCCTGTTTCCAACATTGAAATATTAGATCGGCTTTCTATTGTTGAGGAACAGTCAGGCATCAAAAATCCGATAGAGCTATGTGTCAATCCATTAGTTTCTTCTCCGCTGTTGATTGGTTTTTTCCATCCATGTATTGTACTGCCAAGTGTGGATATTCCAGAAAAGGATTTTCGGTATATCGCCCTGCATGAACTAACGCACTATAAGCGGCGGGATATGTTTTACAAATGGTTGGTGCAGATTATCGTCTGCCTACATTGGTTTAACCCGCTTGTTCATCTTATGAGCCGGGAAATTACAAAAACGTGCGAGTTTTCCTGTGATGAAGCTGTCCTTGTTAAAATGGGATACGACAACGCACAGGACTATGGGAAGACATTACTTAACGCTATGGAGGCAGTTGGGAAATACAAGGAAAATCTCGGAGCTGTCACGTTAAGCGAAAATAAACAGTTATTGAAAGAGAGGTTAAGAGCAATTATGAATTTTAAGGAGAAATCAACGACGATACGGTTTCTGACAGGTGCGCTGACTCTGTGTATGATGTTTGGGGCGGCTTTTGTTGGTGTTTACCCTGTTGCCGCAGCAGCTAATCATACAGAGGACAATCTTCAGAGAACTGTGGACAAGAACACGCAGGGTAACACAGCTACAAGCGGCGACCGATATTTCCGGATGGCGGAGAAATACTATGAGGCTGGCAGTTTGCCACTGTTTGAAATCGCTTTCCCCCAGCTGGATGAAACTGCTCAAAAGACATGGCTTGCAAAACTCTATACTGATAGTGATTTCGCCTTTTTCTCTGTTGCTGTGCGTGGACTTGGCGCAAATTCTCATCTGCTTGCCGACTTCACAGAAAAGGCGTATACCGATGAAAAAATTGTGTTTTTCTCCATCTTAGCGGACTGCATGGATGAAACGGAACTGGAACTTTGGCTGAATCGAGCGTTGGAAGATGGGAAGTGGAATTTCCAATCTATGCTGTTTGATAGACTGGACAAGAGCGACGAATTTGATGAACTGAAGGATGAAAAGGATAAAGAATGGGCCGCAGCGCAGGAGGCGGAATACCAAGCCGCGGGCGTTATTATGGACGGCAAGGATTATTATTACCAGGGGAAGCTGGTTAATATTTTTTTGGACATCCAGACCAACAAGTCCTATTATACGCTGAACATGAACCCAGCAGGAACCGTCAATATCAGAATTATCCGTGATACGAATAACAGAATCACAGGTGTCGCGTATATGACCGAGGCAGAAGTAGCAGAATTGCTGAATGATATGGCATAAACAAAAATACAGTTGCCCAACGGCATATAAAAAATGTTG
>CAJTVH010000058.1 GCA_910579745.1 uncultured Clostridia bacterium
AATAGTTCAAAACAGCGTTTTCCTTAGTTTCTCCCGCGTCTATAAGCATATTAGCTCCGCCGGGTGACTGAATAAGTATACTGTCAGCTTGCCCAACATCTATATAATTAACTTTAAGAAGTCCCTCTTCTTTTGAGTTGTCGGAAGTAAAAACATTTTCAGAACCAATAACATCTCCCGCCGGGTTACAGCCCGTCTCAAAAGACAGAACCACAGTTAAAACAAAAAACATAAAAACATAGTAAAAATTTCTTTTTATAGTATTAATAAAAATCACCTCGCAATAATTCCGCCGCCAATAATATAGTCGCCGTCATAAAAAACCGCCGCCTGTCCCGGAGTAACAGCCCTTTGAGGCTCGTCAAAAACACAAACCGCGCTCTCACCTTTAATATTAATTACACAAGAAGCTTTTTTCTGGCTATATCTTATCTTCCCCAAAACTCTATATTCCCCGTCCTTAGGCTCAAAAGCCATAAAACTGAATTTCTCAATATAAACCGTTCTATTAAAAAGCAGCTCGTTCTCACCTATAACAACCTCGTTTGTTTCGGGACGTATTTGACATACGTACATAGGTTTCCCAAACGCTATACCAAGGCCTTTTCTTTGCCCTATAGTATATCCGCTTATTCCTTTATGTTTCCCAAGAATATTTCCGTCAAAATCAACAAAATTCCCCTCTTCTAACTCATAATCCCTATATTCTTTTATAAACCCATCATAGTCATTGTCTTTGACAAAACAAATATCCTGACTATCGGGTTTATCAGCCACGGACAAGCCTATTTCCGAGGCGATTTTTCTTACATCATCCTTTTCAAAATCACCTATAGGCATAAGAGTATGGGCAAGCTGTTCTTGTGTAAGATTATATAAAGCGTAAGTTTGGTCTTTTGTTGACGTTTCGGCCGTTCTCACAGTATATCTTCCCGTTTTAGGATGTTTTTCAACTCTCGCGTAATGACCTGTCGCTATATAATCAGCTCCAATTTGTATAGCCTTAGAAAGAAGAACCTCCCATTTTACATATCTATTACAGGCGATACAAGGATTAGGAGTCATTCCCTTTATATACTCGTCGATAAAATAATCGATAACATACTTTTTAAACTCTTTTTTGAAATTTAAAACATAATAAGGTATTCCTATTTTAGAAGCAACCCCTCTGGCGTCGTCAACAGCAGAAAACCCGCAGCACCCTCCCTCTTCATCATTGTCTTGCCATGTTCGCATAGTCACCCCGATAACGTCATAACCTTGTTTTTTAAGAAGATAAGCCGCGACAGATGAGTCAACTCCGCCCGACATACCCACAACCACTTTTTCAGCCATATAAAATCACCTTAATAATCTTCCTCCAGAATTTCCTCATGCTCTCCAATATCATTAACAGGCTCTTTAAGACCCTCTATAACTATCCCCTCTTTCTGAGCATAGTCCCATAAAGCGGCGTGAAGAGCCTCCTCAGCGAGACAGGAACAATGTACCTTAATTGGCGGCAACCCGTCTAAAGCCTCCATAACAGCTTTGTTTGTAACGTCAAGAGCCTCTTTTATAGTTTTTCCTTTAACAAGCTCCGTCGCCATACTGCTTGTGGCGACCGCCGCGCCGCATCCAAAAGTTTTAAACTTAGCGTCTTTTACAACACCATCCTCAATTTTAAGATACACTTTCATAATATCGCCGCATTTAGCGTTTCCTACAGTTCCGACACCGCTTGCGTCATCAATCTCCCCGACATTTCTGGGATTCGTAAAATGATCCATAACTTTTTCGCTGTACATAACTTTTTATCCAACCTTTCTAAAAAAAATAAATAAAATTAATGTAATTATAAATAACTCAAATATAAGAAATAATCCTCAAAAATCAACATTTTTTATTTTTAACAACTTCCTCGTAAAGTGGAGACATATTTCTTAGTCTGCTTATAATCGGCGGAAGCTCTTTAATTATATAATCTACTTCATCTTCTGTATTAAACATACCTAAAGTCAGCCTAAGAGAACCATGAGCCTTTTCGTGTGGAAGTCCAATGGCGAGAAGAACATGAGAAGGATCAAGAGAACCTGAAGTACAGGCTGAACCGCTTGAAGCGCATATTCCTTTCATATCAAGCATAAGCAGAATAGACTCACCTTCAATAAACTCAAAAGAAATATTAACATTTCCCGGAAGTCTATTTTCCCTGTCTCCATTAAGTCTTGAATAAGGAATATTATTTAAAATCCCGTCAATAAGTTTATCCCTTAAATAAATAAGTCTATTTTCTTCTTCCGAAAGTTCGCTTGTAATAAGCTCAAGAGCAAGCCCCATACCAATAATTCCCGGAACGTTTTCCGTACCGGCCCTCCTGTTTCTTTCCTGCGCTCCGCCATGAATTAAAGGTTTAATTTTAATTCCCTTTCTTATATACAAAGCGCCTATTCCCTTAGGTCCATAAAATTTATGAGCGGACATTGAAAGTAAATCAATATTCATATCTTTAACATCAATAGGAATATGACCGACAGCCTGAACAGCGTCCGTATGAAAAATGATTCCTTTTTCTCTCGCTAAAGATCCAATTTCTTTAATAGGTTGAACAGAACCTATTTCATTGTTGGCGAACATAACGGAAATTAATATAGTATCATCTCTGATAGCTTTTTTTAGTTCCTTAATCTCCACAAGACCAAATTCATTCACTGGAAGATACGTCACTTCAAAGCCTTTGCTCTCAAGATATTGACATGTATGCAAAACAGCGTGATGTTCAATAGAAAGCGTAATAATATGTTTTCCTTTATCAGAATAACATTCAGCAATTCCTTTTATCGCCCAATTATCGGCTTCCGAGCCCCCCGCTGTAAAATAAATCTCATTTTTCTCAGCGTTAATCGCTTTCGCTACTTGTTCTCTTCCTTTTTCAACCGCGGTTTTATTTTCCTGAGCGATTTTATATATACTTGACGGATTGCCATAGCTTTCAGAAAAATACTCGCTCATAACGTTTACTACTTCCGGTCTCACTCTCGTAGTGGCGGCGTTATCAAAATAAATAATATCATTCATTTAAAAAACATCTCCATTCTAACTTTTTTCAACGTTAATATATTCATCAACTAAATTTTGCAAAGATATAGAATTAACAACTTCTGACAAACTGTCACTTATTTTTTCCCAAACATTTTTTGTCACACATTTTTTGCAAGTACCGCTTCCACAGCTAACACTGCCTTTATCCGAAACACATTCAACAACGTTAAGAGGTCCCTCAAGAACTTTTAAAATATCGCCTACTGAAATTTCCTCCGCCGTTTTTTCTAAAATATACCCACCTTGCGCTCCTCTTATACTCTTTATAAAGCCGTTTTTTTTAAGAACTGACATAAGCTGTTCAAGATAAGCCTCAGAAATTCCCTGTCTTTCAGCAATACTCTTAATAGAAACACACGTCCCATCGTTACTGTGCGCCGCAAGGTCAACCATAGCTTTAAGCCCGTACCTTCCCTTGGTAGACACTTTCATATAATTCACCTCATTCTTTTATATATAAGAGAGATACAATTATTTTCTTCAATAGACCATTCAATAACCTCCCTAAAACAGCTTAACAAATATTTCTCCATTATACTTTGCCCATCTTTTGAAATACTTCCCAAGTATTATGGTAAAAATCACATCTTGCCTAACAAAAAAATATTTTCCCAGTTATTATTGTTCAGATTATCGAACAAGTATAATAAATATTTTTGATAAATTATAGCGAATGAATAAACAAATTCTAATAAACCTGATATATATAAGAATTACTTTATTGTCTCACACTAGATATTTCACAAATCGCTATAATTCAAACCAATTTACTTGGTTTTATATAAAATATATCACTATATACAATTAAAGTCAAGTAATTTACTATGATTTCTAAAAAAATTTTCATTAATACTAATATCTCTTTAAATAATGGGTAAAACAACATAAAAAAGAAAAAATATTCTGCAAGCATAAACATTGAAATTTAAGCCAAAAACATTTTATTTTTTTTTATACTAAAAGCGTAAAGAAGATTGTGAAACAATTCTGAAAATTTTAAATAAAATAAATTTTTCTTTCTTATGTCTCCACATATATTCACTTTTTTAAATTAAAGCGTATCTGAAAAGTAAAATACGCAAAAATTATAAAAAAAATAAAAGAAATTAAATCATTTTAGGGCGTATCTGATAGCTTATGATAGTTTTCAGATACGCTATAGTTTATTTTTTTATGATTTTTTTGCGTATTTGGATTTTAGGAAAGAAAAATAAAGTTTTATATGCTTTTAACAGTTAGCAGGAATTTTCAGCTATACTCCAGTATAAAAACATATGAAAAATTTTATAATAATTGTTAAATTTACATATTTTTTTATACATAATAAAAAGACGTAAAATATCAATTAACCTTACGTCTCTTATAACTTATATTATAAAAATCAATCGCAAAAACCACATAAACAGTGATTAAATATCACCAGCATTTACCTTTAGCGCAAGTGTGCTTTCAAAAAAGCTTAATACATTTAACCATATTAAACTAAATACACCAATTTTGAAAAATTAGAAAACAATATTATTCTTACTTCCTCTTGAAAGTTGTTTATAAAGCATCTGCGCCAAACCAATACCATTACCACCTTCAGCGGCCTTTTTACTGGTTTCCTCATCAAGCATATCCTGAAAAATTTTCTCGGCGTTGCTTTGAGGAATAACACTTCCGGATGTGTCTATGGTACTTCTCATAGATTTAAACATCATCTGTAGAAAATATCCCTCAAAAGTTTTGCAAGCGGCCATAAGTTCTTTATCCTCAATAGAATCATCCTGAACTTTTTTTTGAAGATTTTGGCTTGTAATAAGATTTTTATTAAAATTATTAACTCCCGCTAAATAAGGACTTGACAATCCAATCATATCACTCACTTAACTCACCCCATACCTCTAAATATGTAAAACAAACTATATATACATAAACTCAAATATCATAAAAAATCGGCATTATATAATTATCTCTTAAGATTGCTTGCCTGCTGAAGCATATCATCGGAAGTTTGAATCGCTTTTGAGTTTAACTCATAAGCACGCTGAGCTATAATAAGATCAACCATCTCATTCGCTACATTAACATTAGACATTTCAAGACAATTTTGAATAATACTGCTTACAGTGGTTGTTTCTCCCTCTGATTCCTGAACAGCCTCCCCAGACGCTGCTGTTACAGTATAAAAGTTATTCCCTATAGCCTCAAGTCCTTGTACATTCGGAAATTGAACTATATTAAAGCGAACTCCCAAATCTTGGCTTTCACCATCCTCATCAATATACGTGATATTACCTAATGAATCAACAGTAACATCAGCCATACTAACATTTTGAGGAAGTGTAATAGGCTCGCCGTCTGTATCTAAAATAGCGTAACCCTCAGAAGTAACAAGAGAAAGCTCATCTCCGTTAAGACTTAATTTAAAACTTCCGTCTTTTGTATAAACAATGTCGTCCTCGCCTCTCTCTACGACAAAAAACCCATCTCCCTGTAAATAAAAATCAAGAGGATTATCTGTTCTCTCAACACTGCCGTTTGTAAATATCCTTGAACTTACAACAGGTCTCACACCATGCCCAACTTGTAAATTAACAGGTCTGCCAGTATCGTTTTCATCAAGAGTCGCCCTCGACATAGTTTGATATAATAGAGATTGAAACTCAAGCCTTTCTTTTTTGTATCCTGTCGTATTTACATTCGCGATATTATTTGAAATAGTGTCAACATTAAGCTGCTGAGATGTCATACCGGACGCGGCTGTCCACAAAGAACGCATCATAATAAATTACCTCCTTAATTTATAAAAATACTCAAAAATTCACAGTACTCTCATTCTTAAAAATTCATTAAAACTTTTTATATATATTTATGTAAACTATTTATATTTTACTGCTTTCTTCCAATATCATTAACAGCTCGATTTAATGTGGAATCGTGTGTTTGTATCATTTTTTGATTTGCCTCATAATTTCTCGCTAAAGAAATCATTTTAACCATTTCTTGAACAGAATTCACGTTTGACCCTTCAAGTCTGTTTTGAATAACGCTCCCCGTAAAATCTTGTTCCTGGCTCTCATCAATAGTTTCATATAAATTGTCGCCGACTTTTCTCAAAGACTCTTTATTTGAAAAATCAACTATCTTAATTCTATCAACAAACTCATTATTAGAAAAAATATTTCCTTTAGCGTCTATACTGATTACACCATTAGGAATATTAATATTCCCGCCTTCCCCGACAACATAATTACCATCACTGGTCCTTAAATTATTTTCTGAATCAAGAGTAAAAGAACCGTCTCTCGTATATCTCTCGACAGTATCGCCATTTCTATTCGTAACGTTAATAGCGAAAAATCCCTCTCCGGAAATAGCGCAATCTAAACTCCCGTTCGTCTCCTCAAAAGAACCCGTTGAAAAATCAGTATACACTTCATCCACAAAAACTCCAAGGCTCATATTACCAATACCTTGATTAAATTTAATAAGCCTATACTTTGGGTCGTCAAGCCTCTTAGATAATTCCTCTGAAAAAGAACGCACAACAACGGTATCTTTTTTAAATCCAACCGTATCGCTGTTGGCTATATTATTAGAAACAACGTCCATTTTCTGCATTTGAGTCATCATACCTACGGCTGATGTATATAAACCTCTAACCAAAATTAATTACCTCCCAGATTTAGATTTTGAGCCCGTCTCAAACTCTATATATTTACCTGTTCCTATAGCGACACAAGACACCGAATCATCGGCCACAAAAGCGTCTATGCCTGTTCTCTCTTTAATGAGTTTATCAAGTCCAAACAATAAACTGCCTCCACCTGTCATGAGAATACCTCTGTCTGAAATATCCGCCGCGAGTTCTGGAGGTGTTTTCTCAAGGACATAATGAACCGCTTCAACAATACTTGTAACAGACTCATGTAACGCCTCATACATCTCATCAGAAGTTACGGTAATCGTTTTGGGAAGTCCCGTAACAAGATTTCTTCCTCTTACATCCATACAAACCGCCGGTTGCCTGTCAAAAGCCGTTCCGATATTAATTTTCAAGTCCTCGGCGGTACGTTCGCCAATAAGTAGATTATGTTTTTTTCTCATATATCTTACAATAGCGTTGTCAAAATTATCTCCGGCTACTTTTAAAGAAGTGCTTACAACCGTTCCGCCAAGAGAAATAACAGCGACATCTGTTGTACCGCCGCCTATATCCACAACCATGCTCCCGCATGCCCTGGCTATATCAATACCGGCGCCTATAGCGGCGGCGATAGGTTCCTCAATTACAAAAACCTCCCTCGCTCCCGCTTGTTTTGTAGCGTCCTCAACAGCTCGCCTCTCAACTTCCGTAACACTGCTCGGAACACATACAGCTATTCTTGGTTTTCTGAAAAAATGCTTTCCGACAGATTTGTCAATAAAATAAGTAAGCATTTTCTCAGTAATTTCATAATCTGAAATCACACCTTCTTTAAGTGGTCTGATGGCTACAATATTACCTGGTGTTCTTCCTAACATTTTTCTCGCCTCTTCACCAACGGCGAGAATTTTTTTTGTGTTTTTCTCAATAGCGACAACAGAAGGTTCTTTCAGAACAATTCCCTGTCCCTTTATATATACAAGAATACTAGCAGTACCCAAATCAATACCTATATCTGAAGCAAACATAACAAATTCCTTTCGTATAATAAAAAAAATTATCCCTACTATCCTTATTATACAGTAGAATTTACAATTTGTCAAAGATTATTCATTCTTTTACTATCATAAATTATGATAATCTGTCTTAAAAACTTTATTAATGGAAATAAACTTATTAAAACCATATAATCAAGCTTTAAACCCTCTTTTTGAATCAGTTTCAACATATTCCGATAATTTTCCGCTTTTATCATAAGTAAGACCGGCGTAAAGCTGCTGTGTATTTTCCATAATCGGAGTTTTATCCTTTTCCTCATTCTCAATGGCTTTCCATCCGTCAAGAAGTTCATTTATAACCTTTTTAATCTCATCAGCATGCTCAGCTTTTTTATTAAACGTATAATAAGACATTTGCTGACTGACATAATTATACAATGACATAAGATTTTTAGAAATATCATAAGACATATCAAGGGAATTTTTCAAATCATCTAAAAAAGCTCGTGACTTCTCTAAATTAAACTCAAATTTTTTTTCATCATCAATACATTCGGTAGCGTCGTCAAGATACTTGAGAATAAGCTCATAAGTTATAATAACAAGCTGTAAAGGAGTAGCGTTCGCTATTTTAGCGACATAATCCTCAGTCGTTAATTTTTCCATAAAATCATTCCTTTTTAATAAATTTTACTACTAACCGCCTAAAATACTTATAATGTTTTTAAAACACATAAATTTTATATCGTAAAATTATTTTTTAAAATCAAATAGGGCCGTCTAAAATATTCAAACGCCCCGCAAAAACTTTAAAGCAGTCAAAAAATATCACAATATTAACTTGATTGCTGGATAACATCTCTCTTCTTAAACATCAATATATATAAAACCTCATACTTTACTATACAAAAAACGCATCGCCCAAAAAGTATAGAGAACTTTTGTTAAAGCGTTTTTTACGGCTGACACAGTTAAGAACCCTCCGCCTAAAAGGCGGAGGATTTAACTCAATTAATTAAATTATTGAAGTAAAGAAAGGAGTTGATTTGGTCTTTGATTAGCTTGAGCAAGCATTGAAATACCAGCCTGAACAATAACGTTGTTTTTGGTATATTCTGTCATTTCTGATGCCATATCAGTATCCTCAACACGTGATAAAGCTGTTTCAGCGTTTTCAGAAGCTACTCCTAATGAAGAACTCGTATACTCAAGTCTGTTCTGAACAGCACCCAGTCTTGAACGAAGCTCTGAAACATCATCAATAGCCCCGTCACAAACTAAGAGAGCTGTATAAGCGCAGCTTTCAACCGTTGTAAATCCGCCCGCACCTGTTGTATCTGTTATTATTAATTTAGTTTTGTCATCGGAAAGCGCTTTCTGAACAGGATCCTTATCGTTTGTGCTTATCGTATGAGTCTGAGGATTTTGAGCGATAGCGCCTGGTGTTGAAAGAGCTGGATCAGGAGTTGTTTCTGTTAATGATGTAACTGTTTCTTTATAAATAGTCGCTCCTGACTCATTTGTAGTCGATGTAACCGTAATCAAAGAAGGAGAAGTATAACCCGACACATCAAATCCAACGTTAGCGCTTGTGTCATCGCCAGGAATAGCGCGAACAATAAAATCTGAAGTTACGTCATTTCCATCAGAATCATATAATTTTCCGTCTTTTACTAAATATATTCCTGTTTCAGTGATTTTACTGTCTTTAGGAGTTGTTGTAGTACCTTTATCATATGTAGTAACAGTAACACTTTTACCCGTAGAAGCCACTTCAGCGAAATTAATGCGTTTAGTTACTTTAGTCGTACCTGTAGCGGCGTTCTTTGTAACAACCTCAGGAACATTTGTCTCAATACCGATTTTAACAGCTGATGTAGGTTTGCTCTTTAACTGGCTTAAACTTGTGAAAGTACCTTTCTCATCTGTGTAAGCCCCGATTTTATAAGGAGTAATCTCTTCCATATCAACTGTAAGAGTAAGACCTGAGTTTGGACCAACCTGGAAAGTAAACGCATCATATTTACCGTCAATAAGAGTTTTTGTATTAAACTGAATTTTCTTGGATGTATCTGTAATCTCATCAATAAGCTGATCACACTCGTCCTGAATTTTCTGACGGTCTGAAGTAGTTAAAGTATCGTTAGCTCCCTGAATAGCAAGCTCTCTCATTCTCTGAAGCATATTTTGAACCTCTGATAAACCGCCTTCAGCAGTCTGAATAAGACTTATAGCGTCATTACAGTTTCTGTCCGCCATTTTAAGACCTTTTACCTGAGTTTTCATTTTATTGGAAATCGCGAGACCTGCAGCGTCGTCAGCCGCTGAATTAATACGCTTGCCTGTCGACAGCCTCTTTGAGGATCTGTCAGTGCTTGAGTTAGCTTTGTTTAAGGAATTATTTGTTACTAATGCGGGAATATTGTGATTGATTATCATTTTGAATCACCTTTCTTTTTTTTATTTTTTATTTTATCTACTTTATCAACAAAAGTCAATATTTTTGAAATAACTTCATAATATTCTTTGTTTTTGAAATCATCATCAGACTTTTGCTCACTTTTAACATCCATGTTTTTCTCACCAAATCCTTATACTATTATTTCGTACGAATTATTAAAAATCTTAACGTTTTTTTGAGAATTTTTTTCAAAAACTTTTTCATCAGCGATATTCTGGGGTTTTTCCTCGCCAAATTTAATACTTTTTATCTCAAAATCCACACCTGAAAGCATCCTTTTAAACTCGTCGCCATATTCTGAAAGCGCTTTCGCCCCGTCACCATATTCTGAATTAATCTCAAGTGAAATATTTTTCTCACTTATAGTCATATACACCTGAACAACGCCTAAATTTTCAGTCTCAAACGAAATAAAAGTCTTGTTTAGCTCATTTGAGGCGTTTTCCGCGACATACATATTAAGATTGATAATATTCCCCTCGCTCATTCGCACCGGAAGCTGAAAATATCCGCTGTCGCTTTTATTGACCTGGTTTTGAACGGAAAGAGATTTTTTTATATTTGACGCCTGTTTAAGCAATAAATCAATTTCATCCGAGTCTCCTGCTCCAATAATAGCTTCTAAAGCCCCGTCAACCTCCTCGATAAGCTCATTTACAACCTCGTCTGGTTTTTTCCCGTTTTTAAGAGCCTCAAGCTCTGTTGAGGAAATTTTATTCCCAAAAGTGATTTTGCTTTCTTTTGAGTCTCTCTCAAATTTTTCAAGGTCTTTCCCCTGCTTGAAAGGATTTTTAATAATTCCTGACGCGACGCCGAAATTAGTCATAGTAACGGGAATGTTATTTTTATTAAGCCATGAAATAACATTTGATGGCGAATTGCTCATTTGCTTTATTTGCTCCATTACATTTTTAATAGTTTCCTTTTCAAAATTAATATTATTATTATGAACTCTATTATTTTTCTTAATATTTTTCAAAAACTTCTCAATGCTGTCAGAAATGGGATTATTACCCGATTTTATAATATCGGTAATTTTTTGAGGATCCGCGCTTTTCACAAGTTCATCAAATACGGCGTTCATATATTCCGCCTCATTTTTATGAGTGATAAACATTTTTCGCTCTTCACCACTCGCGTTTTGCAAAGATAATGTATTGTCGTTTTGATTATCAAAAACGCTCGTTTGATTAAAGTTCTGACGTCCGCTATGATTAGCTGAGCTTACGGCTTTCTCAATAGTGGCTCTTATATTTTTCTCAGGAACTATAACATCCTCCGTCAATCCGAATTTGTCGTTTACCTCAACGTCAAAATCCTTTTTGCTCTTTGTCTTCTCAAATACTTTTGAAGCCTCCATAAGGTTGCCTAAAGTAAGTTCAACATTATTTTTTATAGCGGTCCCGATAGCCGCCCCGCTGTGTTTTGAAACCATGTCAAGCATACGATAAACTGATATAACCGCGTCTTTCTCCGTCTTTGACATCTCATTATTCTCAGCCACTCTCATAATATTTTCAGCGATTTGCTCTTTTGATTCCTGAGTATATTTCTCATCAAATTTATCTATATATGAAATAACATCGTCAATATTCATATCAACAGGATTAAGTCCATCTTTAATCATTTCCGCCGCCACAAGAGGGTGAAGCTTATTGTAAGTTTTGGATACTTTAAAATTAATACTTTTTGTTTGAAGAATATTCTCTTTAGTAACATCCATGTTATTTAATGATAATATTTTAGCCGCGTCAACATTCTCCTCATTTACCGAAATGCCGTTAATTTCAAGTACATGAGCAAGCTGATCCGAAACAGCGGAAAAAACATCCCCAAATCTTTGGCTCGGAACAGTAGCGAAAGTATCAAGAGTATCTATAATTTTATCGAATTTAGCGGTAACCGCTGAATCTATCCCCTCAATAGTAAAATCGGTCTCATGAGTAATAATTTCCCTATAAACATTATTGGAGTATTCAGGAGCGAGACTGCTCACTTTCTCAAAGAGTCCGCTCATTTTTTCCACATTTTTGTCAGAAACTTCCGCGCCAGCTATTTTAAGACTTGAGGCGTATACCTCCTTCTCAAGCTTTTTAAGCTCTGAAACAGCCTCTTTAATAGGCTCAACATTAATGTCAATACTTTTACCCGCAAGTCTTAATGCGGACTCATAAGTAAGTTTAAGCTGAATTTCCGCAAGTTGCCTTTTAGCTGTAATAACTTCAGGAGAAATTTCCTCTTTAACTTGTTTGAAATTGTCATTTTCCGGCTTTATAAAATTCTGACTATTTTTATTTTCTGGTTCGGTTTTTATATTAAAATTATTTTTATAATCTATCTCAGCATAAGACTTGTCATTGGCGTCTTTTTGCGAAACTTCCGGACTTTCTTCATACTTATCAACATTTTCCAAAAACTCGTTTTTAAGATTTTCTAAACTTAAAACCTCATCTTTTTTTAGAACCTCTTTAATAACGGAAGTATTAATTTTAGGAATAATTTTTATAATTTCCTTATAATCCTCAAAAATCCGCTGAGGTTGTTTTTCTGAAATATTACCCTCTTTTGTAAATAAATCTATAGCGTCGGCTTTTTTGTCAAGTTTTATGTTCTCGGCAGCGTCAAAGGTAATTTTATCCAAATTCATCCCATCTTTAAGATCTTTCAGAAACTCAGCTTTTTCAATGTTTTCTTTAGTAACAGGAATATCATTCTCTATAAAAATTTTCGCTATTTTAACATTTTCTTTTGTAATCTCAATATCTTCCCTCTTAAATAACTTTAAAACCTCATTTTTAAGCTGATTCCATTGAGTATTGGAAAAATCTTCCGAAATTGACATATTTTTCGACGTATACTCAGCAATATAAATATTTTGAAGTGTCAGCTCCTTATCTGATTTAACAATATTCAAAATAGTTTTATCATCTGGCACTTTAATATTTTTTGCCTTAACGTAAGCGCTGGCAACCGCCTCAATATTTTTTTCATTTATAGGAATATCAGCCTTAATAATATTTTTAATAATATTTTCAATCTCATCATTTGATAAACTGTATTTATCCTGAATCTTTTTAATATCCGCGCTTTCTGACTGGATATTCTCCGCTGTTTTAGAAGTCTCAAAATCGTTGTTATTACTTTCTATTTTCTCTTTTAAATCATTATAATAACCTTCTTTATCTTCATGAGAGGATTTAAGACTTCCAGATGTGTTTTTTTCCTCATTATTGTTTTTTTCTAAATTCTTCTCAAAATCATTAACCTTTTGAGGATAAAAACCACTTTCTGTTTTTTTAGAAATCTCTTTATTATTATAAGTAAAGTCTTCAAATTCAGAAAATTTATGATTCTTACTATTTTTAAATTTATAATTATCAATTATTTTATCTTGCTTAACATCCTCACTTTTATTAATATTGTCGCTCTTAATTGTTTCATCAGATTTTTCATCTGTTTTCTCAATAATATTTTTAGAAATTTCTTTTTCAGTACCCTCTTCTTTCTCATAAGGTTTAGTAATTTCTTTGGTAATTATATCCGCTTTGTCAATCGCTTCTTTTTCATCCTTATTAGAGGAAACCTCTTGTCTCAAAGTTTCTTTATTATCATATACTTTAATTTCCTCAACTTTTTTATCTGTTTCCTCAATAACTTTTTTATTATTCTCTTCTTTGGAAACTTCTTTTCTTGGAATATCTTTATTCTCATAGGAGTTAACCTCTTCGGTTTTCTCACTGATTCCCTCAGTAATGTTTTTATTATTTTCTTCTTTGGAAACTTCTTTTCCTACCGTTCCGTCATGTGGTTTAGAGTTATCTTGAGCTTTTTTATATCCCTCATCAATTATTTTCTTAATACCCTCACCTTTAGAGATCTCTTCTTTGGAGGCTACTTTATTGTCATACGTTTTAGTAGTTTCTTGGGTATTCTTATTCGTCATATCAATTATTTTTTTATTGTACCCACTCATAGAAACTTCTTCAATAAATTCTTTATTATTTTCTCCGACTTCTTTTTTATGGGTTTTATCAGACTCATATATTTTAGTGACCTTATCAGTTTTTATATTTACTTTGTCAGACGTCAGCTTGTTATTTCCGTCTTTAAAAACTTTTTTCTCATTTTCACTCTCTTCATTACCGCTATCTGTCTTTATATTTCCCTCATCGTCTGTTTCTCCGCTATCACCATTTTGCGAAGTCTCTTTTGAGTAATCCTTTCCGCTATCAGATGCCTTATCAGACGCCTCATTCTTTATTTTCACTTCATGAGTTGTCTCTTTACTGTCATCGTTTTGAGAGACCTCTTTTGAAGAACCTTTTCCGCTATCATACGTCTTATCGGATACCTTATTCTCAGTCTTTACTTCGCTAACCATCTCTTTGTTAGCGCTATCATCAAAAATCTCTTTTCTAAGAATTTCAGAATCTGCGTATGATTCAGTATCCGAAATTTTCTCATTATTATAAAGTGTTTTCCCGCTCAATTCAGCGCCGTAGTTTTTTTCGTTTAATGTATTTTTAAAATTACCGCCCTTGTCAAAACGCTTTCTATCA
Organism: uncultured Clostridia bacterium; assembly: GCA_910579745.1. Lineage (GTDB taxonomy): Bacteria > Bacillota > Clostridia > Lachnospirales > CAG-274 > MGBC114079. Next base: position 14,731 of record CAJTVH010000058.1, read on the forward strand.
CTTATAAGATCATCAGAACCGCCATATCCTTTTCCATAAATATTTTGAGCTATGTTTCTTCTCCAAATTGTCTCTTTACCTAAACTTGTTTTATTATCATTACCCGAAGAATCCTTTTCTGTGTTCTTTAAATCTGATTTCAAAGTTTCATATTTTTTATCATTTTCCTTTGAGAAACTCAAATTTTCTTTAACATATTCCTTCGCGGCGTTTTTCGCTTCCTCATCTGAAATTTGTTTAAACCCATTATCAATATCATAATCTGAAGTAAATTCCTGTCCTATAGTAAAATTATTATTTTTTATCTCATAAATAAATTTTGATAAAACCTCAGGTGATAATTTCCCCGTATCAATCCCGCTTGCCTCAATTTTTCCAATAACAGCCTCGTCAGCGTTTTTAATTATATAGTCAACATTTTTTTTAATTTCATTAAGAAGCTTTATATTTTCCGCTTTAACAGCCACATTATTTTCATTTAAAAATTTAGCGTAAGCGGCGTTTTCCTTTGTATAAGCAACATTAATCTTTGAGAGCAACTCATTATAATCGGTTTTAACGTTAGATACCGATAAATTCTTTTCAGAGATATTTTGAGAATCGAAATTTTTCAAATTTTCAGGTTTAACTTGTTTTATAACAATTTTTCCTTTAATATTCTCTTTAATCTCAACGGATATTTTTTCTCCGGTTTTAGCGGAAACAGATCCTTTATTCACAGATATAACATCATTGTTCTCAAATTTAAGTTTAATTTTTTCAGGATTGGCGGAATCCTCCATAACCTCCGCTTCAACTACTTCCCCTTCTTTTAAGTCAATTTTATTGTTTTCTGAACTCTCAAAATCTATATTTAAATTTCTTGTATAATTTGTAACATAATTATAACTCAAAGCTGACACCTCCAAAATAAATTATTAAGTATTGCCTCGCGTACAAGTCTTTACAATATATATCGGCAAATCATAAAATTTAATTAACCTAATTTAAAAACTCAGTCATATTTTTTCTAAACTTTTTAGGAAGAGTGCTCGTCTGGCGTTTACGGCTTTTTCTGCTCTCAACAGCGATCGTGTCAAAAAATTCTTTCCATAAGTCACGCCAAAACCTATCGTTTTCCGAAAATGATATATTTAGATCCTCAACGTTATTTAAAATAAGAAGCCTACCACCTTTAAAAGCGGCGCATTTTTTCCTTTTTGTATCATATATAAGCCATTTCTCATCCGGAAGCCTGTCAGAAAAATGATTCGCTAAAAGCTCAATAATATCGTTATCTGGTGAAATCTCAGAATACAAAATATGTTCTTTCGTTTCGGAAAACCTGGCGAACCCCGAAAGCATATGAGCCTCATGCTCAGCGGATCTACACTCTTTTAAAACATTTATAACAAAATCATAAATCTTATAGTCATCAATTCTTTTTCCAACCTTAAAACCGAGCTCTAAATATTTCAAAATATCGATAAACCTTCCCTGTTCAAAACTTAAAAAGGCAAAATAAATATTTTCAAAAGCTTTTTCAGATATTTTATTTTTTATACCATTTATAACTCTCTGTGCCTTTTTCTCATCCGTTAATATATCTATATTTTGAAAATAAAAACTTTCCTGAACATTATTATCCTCAACAATTTTACAATCAAAAGTCTTGTTTTGAAAACACTCAAAAATAACTGTAAGAAATCCCAAAAAAGACCCGTCAAAAACATATAAAATATCCTTCGACACAATCAATACCTCCCCTTTATCTTTTCTCACCAAATTTTTAAATAAATAACAGACATTCTGAAATAGTGTTTAAAACAATAATTTAGAATCCCTCCGCTTTTTAAGTTTATTGACTATAACCACTCTTTTAAAATTTTCCAAATATACCCGCCACAATGAACTAGTACACTAAAAAGTTTGATATTTCAATAAAAATATATTATGATATTTTTGAGGTGATTAAAAATGAGACCAAGA
>CAJTVH010000059.1 GCA_910579745.1 uncultured Clostridia bacterium
ATCTGAAAACTATCATAAACTATCAGTTATATACGCGAAATATCCAAAAAATTATTAAAAAATAAACGAAAACGGTTTAATTTGGTTTTATTTTTTATAATTTTTTGTGCGTATTTTAGTTTTCAGATACGCTCTAGCGGTTATCTCAAAATTAAAATATTTTTTGACTGTCAAAAATTTATTAAATTTTGACAATAGACACAGAACTTTAAGACAGCCTTTAGGTTATTTAGGCGGTATGATAATTTATTGTATTGATGAAAATAAAATGTTCCTTGATTATGGAGGTTGATTTTTATAAACGAAACATTGTTTTCTAAAACTAAAACTATTATTAATAAATATGAATTTACTTTTAAGAAAAAATTTGGACAAAACTTTCTAATTGACAATCATGTTTTAAACAAAATTATATCATCGGCGGAAATTGACGAAAATGATGTTGTTATTGAAATCGGACCAGGTATAGGAACTTTAACGGCTGAGGTTGCCAAAAAAGCTTTTAAGGTTGTGGCTGTTGAGATTGACAGGACTTTAGTTCCAATTTTATGTGATACTTTATCGGATTTTGATAATATTGAGATAATAAACGAGGATATTTTAAAGGTTGATATAAGAGAAATCGCAAAAAGATATTTTGATAAAAATATAAAAATTGTAGCTAATTTGCCTTATTATATTACTACTCCTATAATCATGGAAATTCTTGAGAAGCGTTTTCCTGTTGAAAGCATAACCGTTATGGTGCAGAGGGAGGTCGCTTATAGAATGGGGGCGAAACCGTCATCCAAAGACTACGGCGCTTTAAGTCTTTCCGTCCAATATTTCTGCGAACCTTATATTGTGGCGAATGTGCCGAGAAACTGTTTTATGCCGAGGCCTAACGTGGATTCGGCGGTTATAAAACTTACTGTTTTAGAAGAACCCTTTGTCAAAACGAATGATATTAAACTTATGTTTCATATTATAAAATTGGCTTTTTCTCAGCGAAGGAAAACTCTTCTTAACTGTCTTTTTAATTCAGGCGATTTTGGTTTTTCTAAAGAGGAGATAACGGAAGTTTTAAATGAAGTTGGTTTTGACGAGAAAATAAGAGGGGAGACTTTAGGTTTATCTGATTTCGGAAAAATCGCGGACGCTTTTTATAAAAAAATAGAGTGATTTTACTTTATTTAAAAAGTGTGGCTTTAGGAAATGGTTATCTCATTTCTTAAAGCCAATTTTTTTAATCGGACAAATTTAGAACTTACATAGAGAAAGGCAAGATTTTATGACAGATAATATTTTTTGGGGGAGTATTGTTTAACGCTAAAAGTTTTATGGATTGCTATAGACAGATTTATTGATAATAATTAATTCCTCCGTATGTTCCATTTTCATAATTATATCTGCTTCTTACTTTTCTATAGTACGGACGTCGTATTTCAAATATCTCATATAATAAAAGAGCCTCTATTGACGATTTTAATAAGTTGATACTATCCCATTCGGGCATATATGACGTTTCTGAGAAAGTATAGTTCTGATCGTTTAAAAGCACTTCCTCTATATCATTTGAAACCTCACCCGCTCTCCTTAAAACACGGTCTATTAGCTGTGAGATGGTTTCTATGTCTATATTTTCCTCATAAATAGGACTTCCGTCGTATTCGTACTCATTTAATATTCCAACAATTATGGGATAAAGCAATTTGTTTATATCTCTGTATAAAAGATACATAAGCTCTCTGTCCGATCCTTGGTTTGTTCTGCTGTAACCGCTTGAGATACGTTCTCTCCCAATAGGGACATACGGATTTCTGATAATCGGTGTACCATAGTAAAACGGAGGGTTATAGTAAGGCTGATTATATGGCGGTATATAAGCTGGCTGGTTATAAGCTGGCTGGTTATAAGCTGGCTGGTTATAAGCGGGTAAGTTATAAGGCGGTTCATATGTCGGGGGATTCATATTATTGTCGGGAAGCTGTTCATAGGGCGTGCCTTTAAAATCTTCGTCTGTCTCATAAGGCCACATTGGATACTTCCCAAAATCCGGCGAGTAAATGTATTCAGGCATATTGTTGTTCATATTTTGCTGAATATTTAGGAAAGTTTCTTTTTTATCAACCTGGTCTTTTAAAAGCTGGCTTTTAAGATTATATTTTATCTTTATATCTTTTTTTGGCATTTTTTACCTCCGGTTAATTATTAAATATATATATACAGTATATGCGACGAAGTTAAAAAATCCACAAAATAGTAAATAACGGATGTAGAGTGGGAGTAGGACAGAAAAACCCCCCGAAACCTGTATATATAGCGGGTTTTCGGGGTTATTTTTTACTTTTGGGCGCAAATTGAGTACAATTTTCTAATATTGATGGATATATTAAAACTTTTTTAAATTTCTATTAAGGTTAAATTATTATTTTTTGCATAATTAACAGTATAGGCTGTGCCGCTTCTTTTATTTCTTAAATAGCAAACACAAAAGTTACTGTTATCAACCATATATCTGTTTCTTTTTAACATACAATCTTTGGAATATTCATCAGAAACATAAATTATTTTGTCGGCTTTTTGAAGAATATTTTTATAAATTATTATTTCTTTTTCTTTCCAGTTCTTATTTTGTTCCCTGCAAGGAAGCGTCAAAATTAATTGAATTTTATTATAAGTATTTTTTTGTTCTAAAACCTCTTGTGCCGCTATTGTATCAAATCCTAAAGCTCCTCCACAAATAAATATATTTATATCATTATTGATTAATTTAATTACTATATCTCTTAACTTAGATTTTATTATGTCGATTTCAGTTTTTTTTATTATTCTATGTCCTGTAAAACAACAACTTTTTTCTTTTTCAACTATTTCACCTTTTTTATATTGATATTTAAGTATATTTGAATTTTTCATAAAACCATCTCCATTTTTAGAAACTATTATTCATCTCTATTATAGGAGTATAATGTAAAAAAATCAAGTCTAAAAATAAGGAAAATAGATTATTATGATAAAATTTGATAAACTTTTCAAAACTTTAAAAGAGAATGGAATAAGCCAGTATAGTCTTTATAAAAATTATGAAGTCAGTAGGTCACAAATACAGAGATTGAAAAATAATCAATCTGTTACAACCCATACATTAAATATGCTATTAAATATTTTAGGTGAGGGTTTTACGCTTGATGACATTGCTGAGTTTATTCCTGACGTAAAAAAAGAAAAATAATAATAATTTATTTCATATATTATTTATCTAAAGATAAATTTCATTAAAATAAAAAAGACTTATATATATAAATTCTAAAGTAAGATTATATATAAGTTTTTTTATTTATGTATTAAGGAGATTTTTTATATGGCTAAAAAAACTACAGTGGTTAATAGGATTTTAGAATTATGCAAAGAAAAGAACCTTACTATTAATGGTTTGGCTCGTTTATCCGCTGTTCCTCCAGCAACTTTAAAAGATATTTTGAGCGGAGTAAGTAAAAATCCTGGTATTATTACGATAAAATTATTATGTGATGGCTTAGAGATTACATTAACAGACTTTTTTAATACGGAAGAATTTAAAAATTTAGAACAGGAAATAAGATAAAAAATTTATTTTGTATTATTTATTTTATTCAAAAAAGAAAATCTCATCTGAAAATAATAAATATAAATTTTCGTCAGAGATTTTAAAGATTATTTTTTAAGTATAATTTTTATTGTTTTGAGTTGAAAATTTGGCGAGTTACTGTAAGTGTAATTACAGTAATTTCAGATATAGTCAAATTATTTGACTATATCCAGATAACAGATGCCGCCTGAGAATTAAACGGTAAATTTTAAAATACTTTTTTATTTTCACAGGATTCAGTGATTAAGTCATCAAGCTCTGATAAACTTTTCTCGATTTTTTCTATTATTGATTTTTTAGGTTTTGTCTCAGGGTGTTTTGGAACGAAAACAGTACAGCAGTCCTCATAAGGTCTGATTGATATTTCAAAAGTATCTATTTTTTTAGCGAGGTCAACAATTTCCTGTTTATCAAATCCGCATAAGGGTCTAAGTATAGTAAGTTCTTTTGCCGCGGAATTTATTGAGTTTATCGCCTGCATTGTCTGACTCGCGACCTGTCCCACGCTATCGCCTGTTATAAGAGCGAGAGAGCCGTTTTCAAGAGCGATTTTTTCCGCTGATTTTATCATGGCTCTTTTTAAAAAAATTGTTATTTTTTCAGGTGGGACGTTATTATACAAATAATGCTGTACTTCTGTAAAAGGTACTACGTATAGATTAAATTTTCCAGTGTAGAGAGAAAGTTTTTCCGCCAAATCAATGACCTTTTGCCGTGCCCGTTCTGAAGTATGGGGAGGACTGTCAAAATATACGGCGTCTATCTCAACACCTCTTTTAGCGGTCATAAACGCCGCTACAGGACTATCTATTCCGCCTGACATCAAAACAGTCGCTTTTCCTGAGGAACCGACAGGAAGACCGCCAAAGCCTTTTATAAGCGATGAGTAAACATAGGCGCTATTTCGCAGCTCAACTGTTAATATTACATCAGGGCTATGAACGTCTACAGTAAGATTATCCATGCTGTTAAGGACAAAACCACCAATGTCGGCGGAAACTTCTCTTGAATCAAGGGGAAATTGTTTATCGGAACGTTTTGTCTCAACTTTAAAAGTGATCTTTTTTTCTCCGTGTTGTTTTCTCATATGTTTAAGAGCGACATCTCGTATATTTTCCATATTTTTTTCTTGTATCTCAACTCCTGGACATACAGCTACGACTCCCAATATATTTACAACTTTGGGAATTACGGTTTCATAATCAAACTCGCCTGTCTCACATTTCACAAGAAGTCTGCCCTGTTCTTTATAAACTCTGTAATTTCCATAATTCTCAAGGTTTTTTATTATTATACTTATAAGCCGATTTTCAACCAGGTATCGGTTTTTTCCTCTCATGGCTATTTCGCCGTATTTTACAAGTAATATATTTTCCATAAAATCTCCTATTTCCATAAAAATTTATTAGATTTGTTAAAGATTCCTAAATAGGTTTATTATATAGTCAATAAGCTTAAAAACAAAAATATGATTGACTATAGCTGTTTATATTGTCTTAACAAAGGAACAATTTCCAAAAGCGCTGAAATACACTCACACGCCTCGTTTACTGTATTTTCGTCTGAAAAGCTGAAGCGCAGGGAATTTTCTCCCATACCTCCTATAATATCGACGGTTCCTATATGTTTTTTATGATTACTCGTACACGCTGAACCTGTTGACACGTAAATACCTTTATCCTCAAGAGTATGAAGAAGGACCTCTCCTTTTATGTCGGCAAAGCTTATATTCAATATATAAGGGCTTCCGTTGTCCTCATCGCCGTTTACATAAACTTCGGGAAGTAAATTTTTTATTTCTTTGAGTTTATTTTTTATAAGCAAAATTTTTTCGTTATTTTTTTCCATGTTCATACTCATATATTCGGAGGCGGAAGCGAACCCCACTATTCCCGGTACGTTTTCCGTTCCTGAGCGTATTCCTTTTTGTTGGTTTCCGCCTATAAAAAGAGGATTAACTCGTATTCCTTTTTTTATAAACAATGCCCCGATACCTTTGGGCCCGTGGATTTTGTGCCCGCTTAAAGTAATTAAATCGGCGTATTTTGAATTTACGCTATTTTTACAAAAAGATTGAACACAGTCTGTGTGAAAGAGTGTTTTATTGTTTTTGCTTTTTATAATTTCCGATATTTTTTTTATGTCATTTATTGTGCCGATTTCGTTGTTGACGTGCATTACGCTTACGAGAATCGTTTCTTTGTTTATTTCTTTCTCAAGCTGTGATAAATCGGCGTATCCCTTTTTGTCAACGTTGAGATATGAAACAGTATACCCTAAGTTCTCAAGTTTTTTATATGCTTCTAAAACAGATGGATGTTCTGTTTTGTTTACAATAATATGGGATCCTGTTTTTTTATAGGCTGAGGCTACGCCTAAAATAGCGAGATTATTTGCCTCTGTTCCGCCGGAAGTGAAAAAAATCTCATTTTCATTTGATTTTATTATTTTTGAAATTATTGTTCTCGCTTTTTTTATTTCTTTTTCCGCTGAAAAGCCAAAGTTATGAAGGGACGATGGATTTCCGTATTCTTTCTCCATTATGTGAGACATTTTATTTATTACGTCTTTTCGGACTTTTGTGGTTGAGGAGTTATCAAAATAGATCAAATTAAGCCCTCCAATTCATAAAGAAGAATTACGCTTGTTACGAGTCCCGCTGTTTCTGTACGCAAAATTCTTTTACCGAGACTTACTGAAGAGATATTGTTTTCCATACAAAGCGTTATCTCGTTTTCCGAAAAACCTCCCTCGGGGCCTATAAATATTCCGATAGACTTTCCCCTGAAAGATTTTACAAATTCTCTTATATTTTTTTTCCTCTCATTTTCATAGGGGATTATCACTCCGTCAAGAGTTTTTGAGGTTTCTACGGCGTCTTTGAAAGATAATATTTTATCCACATGAGGTATTTTACCTCTTCCGCATTGTTTTGCCGCCGCCTCGGCTATTTTGTTCCATCGGAGGTTTTTCTTCTCAGCTTTATCTCCTATTTTAACAACCGTGTTATCGGTTATAACAGGAATTATTCTATCGACGCCTATTTCTATACATTTTTGTATTACAAGTTCCATTTTATCGCCTTTTGGTAAACCCTGATACAATGTGATTTTTAACTCGGGCTCATTTTTATTCTCGTATTTTTCTATTATTTCGGCAAGAACTTGTTTTTTATTTATTCCTATAAGCCTGCATAAGTAATCGGTGCCGTAACCGTCGCAGATTATTATTTCCTCATCAACTTTAGCTCTCAAAACAGTCGATATATGTTTAGCGTCATCGCCTGTAATCTCTATATTTTTTTCTCCTATATTGTTTTTATCGACAAAAAATTTAGGCATAATATCACCCCTGTAACTTTTGGTTTGTTTTTATCTTTGCCGTAACGCTTACCCACTCGTCTTTATAAGCTGTGTCAATAATATCAAAACCGTTTTCATCTAAAGCTGAAGTCACATCCGCTACTCTATCTTTTATTATTCCGGAGGAAATAAAAATCCCGTCTTTTTTTATCAATTTTTTCACTATTGGAGCCATAGAAATTATTACATCGGCTATTATATTAGCTACAATAATGTCGTATTTATCATATCCTATTTCATCTTGAATTTCTTTGCTGTCTATTATATTTCCAGATGTCACGTAATACTTATTTTTTTCTATTCCGTTTAAAGCGGCGTTTTCATAGGCTGTTTTTACCGCGTTAGCGTCAATGTCTATAGCGTTGGCGTGTTTTGCGCCTAAAAGGAGCGAAATTATCGAGAGTATTCCGCTTCCGCAGCCAAGGTCTAATACCTCGCTCTTTTTAGTTACGTATTTTTCAAGATTTATAATACAAAGCTGTGTGGAACTGTGCATACCCGTTCCGAAAACGTGCCCTGGATTTATTGTGAATATAATTCTGTTTTCGGTATTTTCAACGGTTTCCCATTCCGGTTTTACAAGAAGCTTATTTCCGACAGTGAAGGGTTTATAAAATTCTTTCCACTTATCGAGCCAATCCTCATCATTAGCCGCTATAAGATCATAAGTGAGTTTCCCAAGATTTAACCCTATATCTGAATTTTTAAGACGGGAAAGCCCCTCTTTTACGCTCATTAAAATGTCGTTTCCGTAGGGATTATTACTTACATATACGATAAGTCTCGTATCTTCTTTTTCTTTATTTAAAAGTTCCTCGTCTACGTAATCCCAATAGGTTGATGAGGTTGTCACAAATTGTTTTAGTTCGTCATCGTCCTCAACTTGTATGCCTGTGATTCCCGTTTCAAGAAGCATGGCTGTCAAAGGTTCGATTCCCTCTGTTGTCGTATATATTTTAACTTCTGTCCATTCCATTTTTTACCTCCAAATTATTAATAAAGTTTTTTAGTTTTCAGATACGCCGCAATTAGACATTATAATTAATTATCACTCCTTTAATAATACCACATAATGTTTTATAGTTCAAAAAATTTTTTTGATTATAGTTTTTTATTATAAATTTATATTTAAAAAATTTGATTTAAAGTTTTTTAAGGACTATCTGAAAATTTATTCGACTATATAAAATACTCAAACTCACAGCAGCTTTGTCCGAAAAATTTGAGATAAGCTTTGATTCAATATAAGCTTAAAAAATCGTTTTACTGAAAATTAAAAATTATTTCTTAGAGCGTATCTGAAAACAAAAATACGTGTGAAAAATTATAAAAAATAAAACGAAACAGAAAGGCTTTTCTGTTTAATTGAACCGTTTTTGTTTATTTTTTAATAATTTTTTGGATATTTCGCGTATATAACTGATAGCTTATTATAGTTTTCAGATACGCCTTAATAAAACTTTAATTTATAAATGGAAAGAGTGAAGTGTCTGTTTTTAAAATTAGTTCTGAATGTATTTTTTTATAAAATTATTTTTATTTCCCTAAAAAATTTTTTATTTTTTTTTAAAATACCCCTTTACATATTGCTTTAAAAAATATAATATTATATAAGTGATACTTTATAATTTATAAATTAAGTAAATGCCGGTTAAATTATTAAAGTTTATTTTTTTTATCCGGCGTTAGCTAAAAGGTTAGGAGAATAAAAGATGGTTAGAACAAGATTTGCTCCCAGTCCCACGGGCTATATGCATATAGGAAATTTAAGAACGGCTCTTTATGAGTATTTAATAGCTCGTTCAAATAATGGGAAATTTATTTTAAGAATAGAAGACACCGACAGGGAAAGATATGTTGACGGCGCTGTAGACGTGATTTATAAAACCCTTAAAACAGCGGGTATTTCTCATGACGAGGGTCCTGACGTAGGCGGTGATTTTGGACCTTATATTCAAAGTGAGAGAAAAAATAATTATATTGATTACGCTAAAGAGCTTATTGAGAAAGGCGAGGCTTATTACTGTTTTTGTACGAAAGAACGTCTCGACGAGATGAGAGAAAATAGTGATGAGACAGCGGCTAAATACGACAGACATTGTCTTTCTCTTTCAAAAGAAGAAATTGATGAGAATTTAAAAAACAATGTCCCTTTTGTAATAAGACAGAAAATAAAAGAGGGAAAGACATCTTTTAACGATGAGGTATACGGTACTATTACCGTTGATAATTCAGATATTGAGGATCAGATTTTAATAAAATCGGATTTTTTACCGACTTATAATTTTGCCAATGTAATTGATGACCATTTGATGGGTATAACTCATGTTATAAGAGGAAGCGAGTACCTTTCCTCAACTCCTAAATATAATCTTCTTTACGAGGCTTTTGGCTGGGAGATTCCGACATATATCCATGTTCCTCCCGTTATGAAGAACGCTACGGAGAAGCTTTCAAAGAGAAATGGAGACGCTTCTTTCCAGGATTTAATTGATAAAGGTTATTTGCCTGAGGCTATTATAAATTATATAGCTCTTTTGGGCTGGTCTCCTTCGGATAACAAAGAAATATTTACTATGGACGAGCTTATACAAGCTTTTGACGTTAAAGGTTTAAGCAAATCTCCGTCGATATTTGATATTACTAAGCTTACATGGATGAATGGGGAATATATTAAAAAGCTTAATTTTGACAAGTTTTTTGAGATGGTGTATCCTATTTTAAAAAACGCTGTTAAAAGAGATGACATTGACTTAAAAATTCTCGCCGGATATATTAAGACAAGAATTGGAACTTTAAATGAGATTTCAGATATGGTTGATTTTGTAAATGACGTAAAGGATTACGACAATTCTCTTTATGTTCATAAAAAAATGAAAACGACAGAGGAAATAAGTCTTAACTCACTTAAAAAAATATTGCCTGTTCTTGAGAGTATGAATAATTTTGATAATGATACAATATATGATAGCCTTGTCTCTCTCGCGCGAGAAAATGAGCTCAAAAACGGTCAGGTTTTGTGGCCTTTAAGAACCGCTCTTTCAGGGCAACCCACTTCACCGTGCGGAGCGAGCGAGCTCGCTGTTCTGCTTGGCAAAGAGGATACGCTGAACAGGGTTAGGGCGGCAATAAATAAATTGTCAGTATAAAAGAAAGGAGAATTTTTGTGGTTCGAGATTTAAAAAGAGGGAGTAAAATTTCAATAGCTTTTGAGAAAAATCATAAAAAATCATATACAACTTATGTGGAGACGGCCTATGAAAATCAACTTTTGGTGTATAATCCAATTAAAGACAATAAACTTGTGAATTTGCCTAATGACAAGGATATGCTATATATGGTGCAAGTATATACGGAAAGAGGGATTTTAACGTATCATAACGTATCTATAAAGCGAAAATTTCATAAAGATAATTATCATTTTGTACTTTTAGAAAATTTGGGAAATATTATTCACGAACAAAGACGTGAGTTTTACAGGCTCGATTGTATGGTGCCTTTTCTTGTGAAAGATAAAAATGAGGAAACCTATCAAGCTATAATTAAAGATATTAGCGAGGGAGGACTTTTATTTGTCTCAAATCTTGAGATGTTTCCAGCGGAGGAAAGAGAGTGCAGCGTAAGTTTTAATAATCAAAGAATTTCTATTATAATTAAAATATTGGACAAAAAAGGACATACAAAACCAGGCTGTAAATTTGAGTACAGAGCGAGGCTTTTGTTTGTAAGCGATGAGGATAAAAGTGTTCTTTTGAATTTTATTCTTGACGCCCAGAGGAATTACATAAGAAAAAATCAAGTTGAGCTCGCTTTTGAGGAATAATAAACGCTGTTTTAACGAGGAAAATCCCATTTGGGGGATTTTCCGATGTTTAAAAGCTTAATAACGAGCTTTTATTTAAGAAGGTGAAAAAATGTTTTGTTATAAATGCGGAAAATTACATAATGATGATGTTAATTTTTGCGGTTTTTGCGGGGCTTCGCTGAGAGATTACAAAAAAGAGGCTCCGATAAATCGTGAAAATTATAACTCTTATGATGATTTTGAGCAAAAAGGGTATAATAGGGAAATTAATATTATAAAAGACAAAAAAGAGTTGTCGGTACTGGGAATTTTTTCTTTAATTTTTGGAATATCGGCGTTTTTGCTTTTTATATATTTCGCGGGGTTTAATATCCCGGATGATATATATAACGATTTAGTTTTTATTTTGCCAACTTTTTCTTTGATTAGCCTTATTTTAAGTATAATTGATATTTATAATGATAATAATTTTGATATTGTTATTTTTTCTTTTTACATTAATTTTTCAACATTTATTTTTATAGTTATGTATTTATGTTATGTATATTTGATTAGATTTTTAATATAGTGAGTAAAAATATGAGTATATGTTTTTTGAGTATAATATTATAAATAAAGGTTATTGCAAATTTTGATTAAAAAGAGACGGCATCTGAGGGCGGCGGTGTCAGGGTATGAGAGAGAAAAGGATTTATAAAAATTTGATCTACTCAAATTTTCTTAACACAGGGCGACATTTGCCTTTGGAAAAATACCGCTCACGAGCTGAAAATTTGCCATATGGAGCGTAAATCAATTTTTATCCACAATTTAAGCTGTGTTTAGTATCAGATAAGTTAAATAATTAAATGATTTTTTAGGGGTGCGTAGATGACTAAGCTACTTTTAAATATTTTTGTTAAAAACAACGCCGATGTTTCAGATTTAAGAGTTAGACAGAAATATGGAACTTTAAGCGGAGGTGTGGGTATTTTTATTAATGTTATACTTTTTTTGATAAAATTTTTCGCGGGTATTATTACAGCGTCTGTTTCGGTTACAGCTGACGCTTTTAATAATTTATCTGACGCCGGTTCTTCCATAGTTACTCTAATAGGGTTTAAAATGGCTGGAAAACCAGCGGACAATGACCACCCTTACGGACATGGTAGATTTGAGTATGTAACAGCTCTTATAATAGCTTTTGTTATAGTTATAATGGGGTTTGAGCTTTTACAGTCTTCTGTGGATAAAATTATAAATCCTGAGGATATAAAATTTACTTCTGTTTCTCTTTTTATTCTTGTCGCCTCTATAGCCGCTAAATTATGGCTGGCTTTTTTCAACAAAAGTTTAGGTAAAAAAATTAATTCATCGGCTATGGCGGCGACGGCTGTTGACAGTTTGAATGACAGTATAGCCACGACGGTTGTTCTTATAAGCCTTTTGATAGAATATTTTTTCGATGTAAATATCGATGGATACGCCGGAGTCGCCGTAGCTTTATTTGTTCTTTATTCGGGCTATGAGACGGCTAAAGATACTCTACAGCCTCTTTTGGGACGTCCTCCTGACCCTGAGTTTGTGAGTGAGGTTAAAAAATGTATTCTTTCAAGAGAAGAAATAGTCGGGATTCATGATATGATTGTTCATGATTATGGTCCGGGAAACGTTATTGTTTCTCTTCACGCTGAAATTCCATGTGATATGAATGTACTTGAGGCACATGATATAATAGACAGCGCAGAGGACGATGTCAGAAAAAAGTTTAATTGTGAGATAAGCATTCATATGGATCCTATCGCCACTAACGATAAGTTTGTGAACAAGCTTAAAGAAAAGGTGGAAGAGGTTATCGCTTCGGTTGATGTTTCTATAGGTATGCATGATTTCAGAATAACAAAGGGTCCTCTAAGAATAAATGTTATTTTTGACATTGAGGTTCCTTTTGGATTTAAATACACAGATGAAGAGATTACTAATATTATTGAGGGGAAAATCAAAGAAATGAACAGTAAATTTCATCCTGTTATACATGTTGATAAAAAGGTTATTTGAGGAAATGAAAGAGATGCCGAGGGTATGTAAGAGGTATCTCTTTTTTTTCAGATTAATTGCTTTTATTACCGCTATTTAATCGGTTAGTATAGGGGGGGATAGGTATTTGTGGTTCTTTTTATATTATGTTGTAAAAATAATTTTTGTATGGCGTATTTTTTTGATGTTGCCAAGCATATAAAATATTTTTTGCTTTTATATCTCTTTATCAACTTTTTTAATGAGAGATCAGAGCGTATCTGAGAACAAAAATACGCGCGAAAAATTATAAAAAATAAAACGAAACAGAAAGGCTTTTTGGTTTAATTGGACCGTTTTCGTTTATTTTTTAATAAGTTTTTAGATATTTCGCGTATATAACTGATAGCTTATGATAGTTTTCAGATACACTCTAGTAGCAAAAGGATACGAATAATCTTCATAATTTTTTAATATTTTTATGAGCTTTTTTTTAAATAAGATTGTTTATATTTATATTAGGAGGTAAATTAAATGAAATATAATATACTTGTCGCAGACGATGACAAAGAGATTTTAAACGCTATAGACATTTATCTATCAAATGAGGGGATGAGAGTCTATAAAGCGAACGACGGCGAGGAAGCTCTTTTAATACTTGAGAGAGAAAAGGAAATTCATTTGATTATAATGGATTTGATGATGCCTAAAACAGACGGCATTCAGGCGATTTTGAGAATCAGAGGTGAAAAGGAAATTCCTATTATAATTCTTTCAGCTAAGTCGGAGGCTCAAGATATTGTTCTTGGTCTTAATATAGGCGCGGACGACTATATTACAAAACCTTTCAGTTTTATTGAGCTTACGGCGAGAGTAAAATCTAATTTAAGGAGGTATGTTAAATTTAATTCCTATAAAAAGGATAACAGTGAAATTTTTATACGAGGACTCTATCTTAATAAAAAAACAAAAGAAGTTTCCGTAAATGACGTGCCTGTAAGACTTACGGCGACTGAATTTAAAATTTTATCTTTGTTGATGGAAGCGCCTGACGTTATTTTCTCTATTGAGGAAATTTACCAGAAAGTTTGGAATGAGCCTTTTTTAAACAGTGAGAATACAGTTGCTGTACATATAAGGAGAATTCGTGAGAAAATCGAGGTTAATCCAAAAAAACCAATATATTTAAAGGTGGTGTGGGGAATTGGATACAAGATCCAAAAGTAATGATGAGAATTTAGCAAAAAATCATAATAAAGTGAGCAGAAAAGTATGTGTATTGATGGTTGCCGTTTTATTTTTCCTTTTGGCGGGGTTTTTCAGCATATCTAATGTGTGTTTTATGAATGATAATATATATACGTCACAAATGGACTATATAAATGATAACGCCATAAGATACGTGAAAAATCTTAACAGATTTTATTTATACTTTAAAAATTTTGAGCCGAAAATAGCTTATGACAAAATAAAAGAACTTGAAAAAGCGATTTCAGATAAGACAATAACAAGCGATGAGATTGAGAGAACAAACGGAAATGTTATGGAAGAAGATATTATATCTTATACTAACGATGGAGAAACGGAAATTCTCAAAGAGACAGAGGAAATATCGCTTGAAGCGGAAGATTTATATTTTGAGAAAGCTCCCGAAAGTTATTACAGTGATATAGACATTGAAGAGATGAAAAAGAACGGAGAAGCTAAAGAAATTTTTATTATCAAATATAAGGAATTAAAAAGCGTATACGAGAACTATGAACAAGTTAGAAATTACTTAAAAAACAATAAAAGTTTTCAATATAGGATTGAAGATAAGTATAACGATGAAACTGTATATACAAACAATGACAATATTGAAAATGAAGCGTATTATTACAAATTTTACCTTGACGATACTATTTTTAATTCAATAAAATTTAACGGGGAATTTCTTTCAACATCATTTGAGCAAAATAATTTAGAGGGATATATAATTATTCCTAAAAATGTTGAGTACAGCGATAGGTTTAGAACTAATGGCGAAGATTATCTCACTGCGCACTCAATATTAAAAGAAGCTGAAAGACAAGAAGTAATATTGAGTTACTTTAATTATATAATACCAATATTATTTTTTATAGCTTTTATATTAATTATATATATTATGGTAAAAGAGAAAGAAGAGGTACGTTTTATTTTAGAAAGACTTTATTCAAAGTATAGAAAAATTCCTGTTTGCGTGAAAATTATACTGATGATTTTAGCGTTTAGATTTTTTGACAGCTATTTATACTCCATAATTGGGGTTATGCCCGCGGGTTCTGCATATTATAATGTATTAGGCGCGTTTGTATGGGAAAAGTATAAAATGACTCCCGTTATACTTTGGTTTGATTTAATTATGTTTTTATTTTTGGCGATATTTTTCGCTATGGTTTGTATATTAAGTATAATATTTATTATTGATATGATAAGAAAGCCGTCAAAGTTTAAAGATGAGTTTGAGATAAAATTTATTCAGGATGCCGCTCATGACACAAAATATATATTTTATACTCAAAGTTATGGACTATTTATATTATATTTATTTTTGTTAATAGGTACTATAGGGTCCCTGATTTTATTCAGTATGGTTTTTATGTCTTACGCTTTAAATCATTTTTATATATTTGTTATGATTGCGCTGGAAGTTGTTGGACTGATAACTGTTTATGAAATAATAAAACTTATTTTAGCCCACTGTAAATTGTCGTATTGTATTGAGAATATGGCGGAGGGAAATGAGAATATTGTTTCCGAAAACAGCAAGGCGTTTAAAAAGCCTTTTGAGAATTTAAAAATTATAAATAATGATATTAATAAAAAAATTGAGGAAATGATGAAAAACGAAAGGCTGAAAACAGAACTTATAACAAATGTTTCTCACGATTTAAAAACTCCTTTAACGTCTATAATCAATTATATTGATTTGCTTAAAGAGGAAAGAATAGACAATAATTCCGCAAGTGAATATATTGAGATTTTAGACGGTAAGTCGCAAAGGCTTAAAACCCTTATTGACGATCTTTTTGAGGCATCGAAGCTTTCCTCGAATCAATTTAAGCTTGACGTGTCAAAATCCGATGTTGTGGCACTTTTAAAACAAACTCTTGGAGAGCTTAACAATAAAATTGAGGAATCAAATATTAATTTTATTATTGAGCTTCCTAATAATTCTATTTTTCTTGATATTGATGGACAGCAAATATGGAGAGTTTTTGACAATCTTTTAAATAATATATTAAAATACTCGCCGGAAAAATCAAGAGCGTATATATCTCTTGAGGAAACGGAAACGGAAGTTAAAATTATTATGAAAAACATTTCCAAAGCTCCCCTTAATTTTGACGCTGATGAACTTTTTGAGAGATTTAAAAGAGGTGATAAGTCAAGAACCACGGAAGGATCTGGATTAGGTCTTTCTATCGCTAAAAGCATTGTAGAACTGCATAATGGCAACATATTTATAAATATTGACGGAGACTTGTTTAAGGTTATTGTTCTTTTGAAAAAGTAATATTTTAAACTTAATATTTTTTAATATTAGACATATTTTTAAACTATGTAATTAATAGTAATTTTATAAAGAAAAAATATTTTATTAGAGCGTATCTGAAAACAAAAATACGCGCGAAAAATTATAAAAAATAAAACGAAACAGAAAGGCTTTTCTGTTTAATTGAAC
>CAJTVH010000060.1 GCA_910579745.1 uncultured Clostridia bacterium
CATTTGAATGTATATGTGTTCCATAGTCAATATCATATACTAAACTAAAATTATAACCATTCAAACTACAATCTTTTATATCTTCCGAAGGTCCAATTATCGTTTTACCCTCAATAAAAGAATTATCTTTTTTTAATGATTTCAAAGCATTATCAAAAATAATTTTCTCATCAATTCTATCATAATTTGCAAAATATAACCTATTTTCATCGTTTTTCATTTTAAAAACTTTCAATATATTATTCCTCCAATCCTGCTTTTTTATCATACTCCTTATTTGTTGTCCTGCTACTTCTTATTATGTCTTTATAAACTTCTTCACCTTCTAAACCATATTTCAATTTTTTATATTCAACTAACTCATTAAATGACATATTAGGTCTTGTTTTGTCAAGCCTTTTTCTTTCCTCCTGGTCCGCCATAAGTTCCCTTGTCTGCGTCCTGTATTTATTTCTCAAATCGCAAGCCTGTCTCGCCTGCGCCTCAATCGGTTTACTTTTGTCAATCAAGTCAGGGATATTCTCATCGTGGGTTTTATACCATATTCTCGCCTCTTTATTGCTTAAAGACGCTTTCAATCCCCTCATCCGCGAATAATCAAGACTATTAAGGCGTTCCTGCTTATTATTTTTAAAGTTATTCCATTCCTCAGTTCTATTATACTTCAAATCTTGAAATTCCTCAAATGTTTTCGGAAAGTCCTCTTTAAAAATATTTTTATATTTCTCAAACTGCTTTTCATCAGAGGCTTTATTTTTATGCATTTTGATTTCATTCTCAACAGCGTCTTTTCCGCGTCTTGCTACTTCTCCGTCATACCATTCTTTCCACGTCTGTCTATCATCAGGCGGTTCAATGCCTGAATTTATGTAATCCTCTTTTTCGTGAGGGTCGTACTCAACAGTGATACACCTGCAATGATTGTGCATAGGCGGAGCGTTTACACCCTCTTTCCTATCTTTTACGTTAAACACTTTCATATCCAACGCTGCGCACTCGCTACAGACTGTCAATTCATGTTCCGACCAAAATTGATACCGCTCTATTCCCGCCGCCTCATACGCCCTGAAATTAGCTTCCTCATGAAAATGTGTTGTTTCCGATTCCACAAGATTATACGCCGCTTTAAAACTCTGTCCCGTCTTATCAGCCATTTCCTTAGCCATTTGAGGCAAGCCCGTTCCGCTTTGAAGCCCCCTTGATAAAATATCCCTTAAATTAAAAATAAGGTTTTCTTTGTTTTTCCAAAGCCTGTCAGAGAAATGATTTCCACACCACGGATATGAGATAACGTCTTTTACCATTTTCTCACTGAAATATTTTTGAGTAAATCCCATGTCTATGTCAAAACGCTCCGCTAAATCCTCCGCTTTGCCCATAAATGATTTTTCAAACACTTTAGCGAAATCTTTACTCATCGCTGTTACCGCTCCAAAATACAAGCCGTTTACAGCTCCCTCAATCTGTGTACTAACCGCCTCAAGCCTTGTAATACGGCTCCTGTACGCTCTCGCGTCTACTCTCGCTTTAAGCTCCGCCGCCCTTATAGGGTCCGCTTCTGTCTCATATTCTCTTACATATTCGTCAAGAGATTTTTTCCATTCCCTATATTCGCTTTTGTTAAGTTCTATCATCGCCTCGTCAAATGTAAGACCGTTTTCAGAAGCATATCTGCTGTAAAAATCATTTATCTGTTTTCTTATGTCATTAGAGGCGTTCTCATAAAACTCAAACATCTTTTTATTTAGCTCATTTCCTGTTAAATAGGCTTCTTTCTCACGTTTTAACGCTCTGTTTGTCCAGTAATCACCGCTTGTCTTTCTCTTTGTTTTCTTTCTCATCTGACCTCACCGCCTCACCGGAACCCATTTTAAGGTTCCCGTTAAAAAGTCCTTCCCCGAACTCCTCCATAGCCTCCTGTTTTTCCTCTTTCATTTTTTCAAGCTCCGCTTCGGCGTTCTCGACAAAAGGGTGATTTTTAACTGCCGATAACTTAGATATAATACTTGAGCTTTTAACACAGATGTCGGCAAGCTCTAAATCGTTTGTCACCGCCGTCCTTGTCCACGTCTGAATAATTTGCTCCGGCTCAAATCCCCATTGCCCGCAAATCATTCTTATAAGTCTTCCAAACCCAAGCTTAAACTCCGTTTCCGCAAGCCCTGCCTTTAAATCCAAAAGAGAATATAAAAACTTCAAGGCCACTCCTGATGAGTTTCCAAAATTCTGCGGATCGGGATCTACTCCCTGTCCCTGCTCAAAAATAGCTTTCCGGCACAGGATAAGCATTTCTTTTCTCGCCTCAACAGGAATTTCTATATTTAATGTTGTAAGACTGCCGCCCTCAGTATTGTCAATATTAACCGTCTTATATTTTTTTAATTCCTGTAAAAACTTCTCTCCGCTTTCCCCGCCGTACCCGCTTAAAACAAATATAACTTCCTGTATGTCCTCCAAATCGTCAACAAAACCGCTGAATACTTTGTCATAAGTATCAATAAGCGGCTTTACATTCCACAAATCACCCGAATAATTATTGTTATTAAAAAACGGGATAAAAGGAACCTCACCGAAACCGTGGCTAAGGACATTTTTATATTCCGCTAACCCGCCCGCTCCGTTCACAACCGCAAACATGTCAAATTCTTTGAGGCTTTTATATATAGCCTCATCCGCGTCCGACATTTTATAACTATAAGCGTAGCATTCCTCTTTATTCCAATATTGGCAAACCTTAAACCTATCCCCGCTTTCATCTGTATGAGGATATATCCTTAAAACCGCCTCAAGCTCATTATCAAGGTCATCAGACCATATTGGAATAACCTGCGCTGAGTCAACAACACCATATTTTAAAATACCGTTATCATCTTTCCAAATATGCAGCCATCCAACCCCGCTGTTGGCGGCACTGACGCATAAATCCTTGCAGATTTTAGCGTACTTGTCCCCTAAAAACTTAACTATTTTTTGATTGATTTCATCGCTGCCCGCATCAAACAAAGGCGGCGCCGTAAACATATACCCCGCTTTCTGATTCACGAGAAGCCCGTAAAAATTAGTTGATATTCTGTTATCGGCGTTTCTTAAAGGGTTTTCGCCGTTATCATCCTCATCACAAGTTCTCTTTTTATATAAAACGTCGTTTTTATTCCGGTAATACCTTTCAGCGGTTTCAGCTTTGCGGGTAAACTCAATATGTCCGGTCGAGTATTTTTTTATAAGCTTTCTCATAACCTCTATTTCCACTTTTAAAACCCCTTTATTTTAAAATTTTTATACCGGACGGCCTCATCATTGACTCCAAACCGTAACGCATAGCGTCTATCCCATGATTAAAGGAATCGACAGGCTTATTTATGTACTCGCCTGTTTTCTTATCCTTTTCCCAAGTGTAATTCTCAAATTCCTCAATCAATCCGGCACATCTCTCATCAACAATTATTTTATTTTGCGAAAGCCAGCCGATACCGTGTATAATACTGTCTGGTCCTTTTACGGAAGCCCTTATTCTGTGAATACCGTTTTTACGTATTTCGGCTATAGATTTTTGCTCAGCCGAATCAGCCGTAATAACCTCTTTGCTCAGTCCAAGACTTTTAAGTGTCTCGGCGATTTCATCATTCAGCATACCCTTTTTGAAATACTCGCCAGTTACATAAATTGTTTTATTCACTTTGTCATATCTTCCCCATATAATCGCTGTCGGGTCGTTCGTATATCCGAAATCCATACCGGCAAACAACGGTAAATCTCTCAGCCGCTCACCATTTATAATCTGTTTATGTATAATCGGGAATACAAGTTTATCAAGCGTGGCAAACTCACCGAGACAATATATTTTATAATAGGCGGGGTTAGTGTTTTTCAAATCCTCAAGCATTTTTCTGTAATCATCGTTTAAAAACTTATTGTCTCTATATGAAGACTGAATAATTTTAGCTTTCTTATCAGTATTTAAAAACCAATGACTATAAACCCAATTCGCTTTACTTACAGGGTTAAACATAATAAATATTTGAGGGTGTTTCTCATTAAGCGGTCTAAGTCTTATGTCAAGCTGGGTAAAATCATCCTCGGTAAGCTCGGAAGCCTCCTCAATCACAATATCCGTAATATCGGCGATTGACTTGATTTTCTCACTGTCATCAAGGCCTTTAAACAAAAAAACACTCCCGTTAAACATCGAGAGCGTCATATCTGTTTTGTTTTCCTTATAACCTATGCCCGTTTTAGACAGAATACTTTTAAAAACAGCGTATATTGAGTGTCTTAACGTATTCCCGACTTTCCTTATAACAAGAACTCTCCGCCTGTTAAACAGCGCCTTTAAAACCACTTTCTGAACGGCTCCGTATGATTTACCCGAACCGCCCCCGCCGTAATAAACATTATACCTCTTCTCATAATCATTAATATCGTCAAACACCCAGTCATTAAAATGTTTTTTACTTAAAATACTTTTCTTTACTATTCTAAAATCATTTATCGCTATCACCGCTTTCAACATCAAACCAATTTTCTTTAATCTCCAAAGTTTGTATATTCCGCTGTTTGTCAATAAACAATCCAAACCGTTTGCCTAATAACTCAGCCGCTTTCAATTTTTCCTTTTCATCAGGTGCTTTATTTACTTTAACCGCCTTTGAATATCCGTCTCCCATTCCCTCAACCACAACAATTTCCGCCTCGCTTTTTCCCCTCATTACCGATGTCAGGTATTCTATAACTTCCCTTGCGTCCGCTGTATTTCGGGTATGGATTTCATCAAGCAGACCGTCAAAGTAGCTTTTAACCTTAACATTTCTTAGCAATTTGTTCGCGCAAGCTGCCGCCGTGTTATCACTTTTACAATTATACACAGCCTTATACGCTCTTGTAGCGTTATAATCAATCAAATATTCCTCACAAAATCTTTTTTGCTTTTCAGTAAGTTTTTTCATCACCCCACCCCATTTACTTTTTATATACTATCTTTTATTCCAAAAATCCCATAGCTTTTCTACCGCCTTATTATGCACCCTAAAACACTGTATACGTGAAAGTCCTGTCTTTTTAGCTACAAGTTCCCATTTTATACCGTCCTTGTATCTGTAGTAAATAATATCTCTCTCACGCCCGCCAATCGTCAGCAAGAAATCATAAATATCCGTACTTTCCCTAAGTAATGTTTTGATTTCTTTTTCAAGCAATCTAATACGCCGCTTATATTCAGGTATCATTATATCAAACTTTTTTGAGTTTATTTTTTCTCTCAGTTCCTCAATCTCTTTTTGTTTTTCGACAATAAGAACATCCGTCTGCCCCCATTGTATTAACTTATTTTTTATAATATCTTTTTCTCCATTTGTCATAAAAATCACCTGCTTTTTAATATACAAAAAAAGACCAACTAATTAAAGCCGGTCTTTCCTGCTGAAAGGACTACTTTATTTAAACAAATTTCTGTTCTATCCTCTTTCTTCAAGTATAACTATATCATAAGTCAATAGTGAACTACAATGAACTAACCTGAACTATTTTTAAATTTTTTCAAGTATAACTATATCATAAGTCAATAGTGAACTACAATGAACTAACCTGAACTATTTTTAAATTTTTTTAATGCTAACCCATGCAATTTATAAATCCACCTGACACTATAATTCATTAATTCTGCAATTTCCTCCCATGTTTTAAAATCAAGATACCTAAGCATCAATACCAATCTATACTCCATATCAGGAAGTTCATCAATTTTTTTTGTTATTTCTGACTTTAAATCAATAAATTCATTAATACGGTTATTAAGTTCATTTTCCAAATCCATTATTTTCGGCATAATATCGCCTATCCTATCAGACTTTTTTAAAATCTGAACTTTTTCATCTTTGAAGTTTCCCGAAACACTAAAAACAATACTTCTTAGATTTTCCAACTGGTCTGTTTTAGATTTGATAACATCGTCAAGCCATTTAATCTGCTTTAACCGCTGTTTAGTTTCGTACAAATTCATTTAATCACCAATCCCTTTTATATTAAGTCATTAAAATGTATAATCGTATGTTCTTTCAAAGAATTTGCGTCGGGTCTAATCGGTAAAACTAAACATTTACCTATGTCATTTTCAACGATTATTGGTGAGTAAGTACGTTTTTCCCTTAAAATATTGACTTTTTCGCCATTATCTATTATCCTGAACGCCTTATCTAAAAGACCAATGTTAAAATAAATACCCTCTAATTCAAAAATAAGCGCTTTATTCCCTGATAATGAACTTTTATTAAGTTTATATCCCAAACTCTTGGCTGCCACGAAAACCTTACTCATATTAAAGTTTTCAAAAATAATTTCGCTATTTGGTTCAAATATTTTTTCAATATCGGCGTAAGGCGCATTATATTTCTTTTCATCATACAATTCCATATTCCCCAAATCCTCTTTTGACAAAACCGCACTATATCCGTCCATAAAACAGGAATACGTAATCCCCTTAATATCTTTTCTGTATGGAAATTGGCAAACAGGCTTATTTAATACAGACAGATTAAAATAGTTTATCATAGCTTTATATCTCTTATCCGCCCCGTTTTTTCTGTTAAGCTCTTTTATGTAAATCTCATTTTGTAACAGTTTCTTTAACTCGTCTGTTTCTCCTAAATTCAGCATTTTTAAAATTTTCTCGTTTGTCAATAGTATTACCCCCCTTAAAACATTATAATTCATCTCACAAATTTAACTTTCAAGGCATTCAATAAACCTTCCTGTACCTCCTCTTTGCCCTGTAAGCTCTTTAATACATTTTCATCCGCCGTTCCCTCTGTTATCAAATGATGTATTATAACAGCGTTCTCCTGACCTTGCCTGTAAAGTCTGGCGTTTGCCTGCTGATATAACTCAAGGCTCCATGTAAGACCAAACCAGACTATAATATTTCCACCAGCTTGTAAATTCAACCCGTGCCCCGCTCCTGCCGGATGGACAAGCAAAAGTCTTATATCGCCCTTGTTCCACTCCGTTATATCCTCTGAGTTCTCAAGCTTTCTCGCGAAACTAAATCTTTCTTGGATACGCTTTAAATCATGTTTAAAAGAATAAAAGCAAAGTATAGGTTTTCCCGCCGAAACATCTACAATTTCTTCAAGCATATCAAGTTTTTTATCACTTGTCTTTGCGTATCCGCCATTTGGCGTGTACATCGCTCCGTTTGAATATTGCAGAAGCTTATTTGTAAGTGCCGCCGCCGATGCCGCTGTTACCTCGCCCTCAATAAACCTCATATAACTGTCTCTCTCAAACTTCTCATACGCTTTCATCTCTTTGCCGGATAATTTTACACTCTGGATATTATCTATTCTTTCAGGCATATCAAGCCAGTCATCGGCTTTCATGCTTATACAAATATCTGATATTTTTTCTTTTATCGCTTCTTCCGCTCCTGATTTAGGCTTATAATTAAAAATTGTCGTTTGATTCCGCTGATTCGGTATAAAATACTTTTCTCTGTAGCCCGTAATGGTTTTTCCCAATCTCTCGCCCGAATCCAGTAAATACACCTGGCTCCATAAATCCATAAGTCCATTAGGGGCAGGAGTTCCTGTAAGCCCTATAACTCTTTCACTTCGGGTTATGTATTTTCGTAATGCCCTAAATCTCTGTGCTTTCGGTGATTTAAAACTTGACAGCTCATCTATGACAACCATATCAAAATCCCAGTTATTCCCTATGCCAGATAGCTCATTTGTCAGCCAAACAACATTTTCACGATTTATAATATAAATATCCGCTTCTTCCACTAACGCCTTTCTTCTTTTCTCCGGATTTCCTAAAATTCTGGATATTTTTAAATGCCTCAGATGCTCCCATTTTTGGCTTTCTCCGCTCCATGTATCCTCCGCTACTCTTAACGGGGCTATAACTAAAACCTTAGTCAATTCAAACCGGTTATATATTAAATCCTCTATCACTGTCAGAGTAATAACCGTCTTACCAAGTCCCATGTCAAGAAATAAACCGACTTTAGGGGTTTTATATATTTTATCAATAGCGATTTCCTGATACTCATGTGGTTTAAAAACTGCCATACTTGTTTATCACTTCTTTCACCTGTTCTTTTGAGTCTATCACATACACATCAAAACCTAAATTTTCTAAAATTCTATGGGTCGCCAATTGTAACGGTCTCGCTTTTCCTCCAGGTCTTTTCAGTTCCGCGAAGAAAATAATACTATTTGGCAGCAATACCATTCTGTCCGGCAAACCCGACATACTCATAGAATTTAATTTTACGGCCAACCCTCCCCGTTTTTTAATTTCAGTCTTGAAATAGTTTTCTATTGCCTTTTCTGTCATTATTTTACACCCGCCTATGCTATTGTCATAAAACGTGTTGACACAATTTTTATGATTTTTACTAGGGTTTCAAGGCTTTTGTCAACTTTGGCAACTGTTTTTTCTATACTCCTTATAATTATAGCGTTTATAGAATATATATATAATTCCTATAATATATATAATAATACTCTATTATATAATTATAGTTGACATTGTTGACATAGTAATATAAGTATAATAAAAATCATATTTTTTGTGTCAACGGTTTTTGACAAATTCTTATAAATCTATATTTTGAAAAGTTACAAAACCACCGTTGACATAAAAATTCTATAATTTTATATTTTAAAAAGTTGTAAAATCACTGTTGACATAATCCTATAAGCCTATATTTTAAAAAGTCGCAAAACCACCGTTGACATAAAGATTCTATAATTCTATACTTTAAAAAGTTAATCCGCCTCGCTGACAAAATTTTTTCTTATAAAACCTTTTTGTTTACCGTACAATTCACCAAATCTAATGTTGCTGCTGTGTTGTTCCCATTCGCCCGTTTTAAGAATAACATCTTTTATTTCTTTGCTCTTTGCTGTTGTCAAATCCTTTTTATCCCCATTAAACAGCTCGCACCATACCTCCATAGGGCATACACGAGTTCTCTTTATCGTTCCTATATTACTTTCAGTATTGAAATCATTTCCCTGTATAAACATTCTTCTGTCAGACAGACTAAAATTTTTCCAATCCTCCGGCAACAGTTTATCAAGATATGCCTGTATATCACCCGCTAATGGACTTTCCTCAAGGTGGCGGTTTTGTTCTTCCTTGGCGGCCATTATAAGTTTTTCATCATCAAAATAAATTTTTTCGCCTTTCTTAAACAACTCCAAAGCTTCCGCCCATATCTGGCTTACTGTATCTTCGTCCATATCCTCCCACATATTTTTGACAGCCTTATCCGGATTTACGTCAACAGGCCAAAAACGCCTGTTTCCTGTCATATCCCTTAAAAACTCATATTTATTCGTTGTTCCTATAAAAACACATTGTCTTTTATATGTCTCAACATGACGGCCATACGCCGCTCTGTAAGCGTCTTCACTTTTGGCCGTAAAGTGCTTTATCGCTTCAACTTCTACCTTTTTCATTGCCGCAAGCTCCGCCACCTCAATAATCCAAAATCCCTGTATCTGCTCGTATGCCTCTTTTCCCTGAACAGTAGTTAAAGTATCGCTGAACCAGTCACCCCCTAGCCGTTTTATAATCTGACTTTTTCCGCAGCCCTGAGGCCCCACAAGTACAAGCATTGTATCGTATTTAATTCCTGGAACAAAAATTCTTGCCGCCGCCGCTATAAGTGATTTTCTTGTTACCGCTCTTACATAATCGTTATCTTCCGCGCCAAGATAGTCAATTAATAATGTGTCAACCCTGCTTATTCCGTCCCATTCGAGACTATCAAAATAATCCCTTATAGGGTGATATTTATTTTCTTTTGACACTAAAGCCCACGCGTCCTCAATAATACTTTTACCTCTTAATCCATAGGCGCGTTCCATAAAATACCTTAACCCCGCGTCATCTGTGTCAGTCCAGTCTCTCTCTTTCGCTCCCGAATCCCACGGAACAACGCCCATAACTCTATGCTTCTGGGTAAATTCGTTTAAAGCTATCTTACCTTTTACATTCAAATCATTTGTCAATATCTTTTTCACATTATCAATAGTAGCTACGTATCCACCATTTTTATCTACCGCCAGGCTTAAAATCCAATCATTATTACATTCTTTTTTTTCCTTTTCATCGGAATGTATACCATCAAAATCACTTTTGGCCGTTTCCATTTTTTCATTGTGTATCAAAAGTCTTACCGCCTCATTTTTAGCCGCAAATTCTTGCATAGCTATGTATGACGGCAGTTTAATTGTAGGCGTTCCCGCCGCGGCCTCTTCGTCTCTGTCTCCGAATAAATGAATTCTTACCAAATCAAAAGCGTTGCATAAAATTCCGCTTGTCGGGTCTGTAGCGTGGTTAGAATAAGCGAATTTACCGTTCTCATATATAACCAGCCCCGCCGCGGAACTTCCATTTATAAAAGTGTATCGGCCTTCTGTATCACATTTCGCGTATACATCTGATAAAAATTCGGATATCGCGCTTTCAACATCATAAGTTCGGCAAAACGCTCCTATAATACCTTTTTTCAGTGTAGGGTCCTCCTGCTTTTTTAACGCCCTTTCTTTTGATTTAATCGTTCTTGATGATACGGGCCAGCCGCTGACATCAGTCCAGTTGCCATATTCGCTTAGAATCTTATCTACGTCAAGGGGCTTATTTTCCTCACAACGAAACAAGTATTCTCCGTCAATACTTGTACTGGGCCAATACATAAGTCTATGAGGCTGATACGTAGTATCGTCAAACATATCTATCCCTATATCCTTTGCGACAAACCTAGCGACAGCCTCATACTCATCAGAATTACACGGTCTTGATAGCGGTATTAAAAGTCTCAGCCTCGGCTTTTCTGATGTATGCTTATGGGTTGAGTAAACACAATATGTATAGTCCGCAAACAGTTCAAGACCATCACAAAAATCCGTATCCGCGAAATCCGCGTCAAGAGAGATGATATATCTTTTCTCCACACTGCCCGATTTTCTTCTTCCCTTTGTTAATTTTCCTCCTACAAAACCACCTACATCTTTGATATTATCCTGCTGTGATTTCGGCATATTTAAAAATTCCCCTTGTGTTTCAGGGGTCCTTGTTGTAGTCTTTAACCTTTCCACAAGTTCATTCCATGTTATCTCAGTATTTTTCCATATCTTTGTTGTACGATTCTGCCCAACGGCTATTATCAGTTTATCCAAATCCGCCCCCCCTAACTAATCTTTTTTATAAAAATCTGTTTCATACGCCTCAGCGTTCAGTAAAAGCCCTGGCGCCCATGGGATAAATTCGCCCATTATCCCCGCCACTTCTTCGGCTGAGCTTTTTCCTTTTGGAACATCAAGAATAACCTCATCATGTACATGGAAATTAACCTCAAATCCTCTGTTCTCCAATCGTATAATACTTTCAGCCAAACAATCCCGCGCAAATGCCTGTACTATATTTTCAACCAATTTTCCCCCAAAGGTTTCAAGTTCCCCCCATACCTTTTTAGACTGGTTCATACCTTGATATGTAATTGAAGGTTTTCCGAATTTGTTTTTCCCTATACCCGGCTTAACATACGCTATTTTTCTTCCTGACGGAAGTCCTATAAACAGAATACCCGACTTTTTAAAGAAGCTTATTCCTCTCTGAATTACAGACGGTTTATTATCTATAGCGTTAAAGGCAGCGTTTTCTACCGTTTTCCAAAGTTTAGTTATGTGCGTATTTGAATTTCGCCAAGCGTTTACCAAATCCGGCAACTCATTTTCATCTAATCCCATTTTTAAGGCCCCCATCGAAATCAAAGCCCCCGTACTTCCACCATATCCTAACGCCAATTCGGCGATTTTCCCTTTTTGTCTTAAATGCCCATTAACGCCATGCTTTTCAACAGGAATTTTAAACATCTGACTTGCCGACGCGCAATAAATATCACCATTATTTTTAAATACGTCAAGTCTCCATTTTTCATTCGCGAGATAAGCTATAACTCTTGCCTCAATAGCGGAAAAATCTGATACTATAAATCGTCTGCCGTTACTTGGTATAAAGGCGGTTCTTATCAATTCAGACAACACTTGCGGCACATTTCCGAAAAGCATTTCAAATAATTCAAAATCACCGTTTTTCACAAATTCCTTAGCAAGCTCCAAATCGTTTAAATGGTTTTGCGGCAAATTTTGAACTTGTACAATTCTACCCGCCCATCGCCCCGTTCTGTTAGCTCCGTAAAACTGTAAAAGCCCCCTTATTCTTCCATCACCGCATATGCTCCGTATCATAGCTTCATATTTTGAAATAGAAGTTTTTGACATATAAGACCTTAATTTTAAGACTTCTTTTACTTTTTTATTATCTGTACCATTTAAAAGCTCTTTTACCTTTTCCTTATTCAATGACTTTATATTTATTCCTGTTTCTTCGTAAATCCATTTTTTTAATTGAGGTACAGAGTTTGGATTTTCAAGCTCTGTAAGTTTTATGGCTTTTTCCATACAAGTGTTTTTGTAAATTTCATTATATCGAATCGCTTTTGTTACAAAATCTAAATCAACTCTTACACCTCTGTCATTAATTCTTTGGTCATACTCCCAAAGTTTTTGTTCGTTTTCATTCATTGGGAACTTTGACAGTTTATTTCTTATTGCTCTTTCAACCTCAACATCCTGTATACAATATTCTTTAAAATCTTTCCATTTTTCGGGCGCGTGTTTTGGTAAATTTACCGTTCGTCCCTCATTAACCTTAGTTGGTTTACAAGGCATACAAAAATACTTTATAAGCGCCTTTCCTCTGCTGTCTTTCTGCTCCGGCAATCCAAGTTTCTTAGCGACACCATCAAGGGTTTGAGGCAATCCAAGTTCAGCCGCGGCAACAGCTGAACATCGCCATTGATTAACGGGTAATCGCATACCAAAAAAATTTTTAATGCACGTTCTTTCAAAATTGGCGTTATACGCTGTCTTTATAATGTTTTCATCCGTAAGTGACTCCTTTACTATTTGGGGTAATTTTTCACCACAAGCTAAATCGATTATATCAACCTGTTCATCATCAAAAGCATACGCAAACAACAAGATTTTAAAATCCGGGGCATTTACATAAGCATATACCCCGGATTTAACCAAATCCACGCTTGAGTATGTCTCAATATCAACACTAAGCGTTTTCATTCAATCACCTTAATCTAAAAAGTCATCATCGTCATCTTCAATTAAATCCACAAAATCATCTTCTGCTCTGCTTCTTCCTCCAAGTGGTTCACCGTCTTCAACTTTCATCAGATTATTGAGACCGCAGGCTATACCCTTATTTCCGTTACTGTTGAAAGCATAGAATGTAATTGACGCGTGTCCGTAGCATCCACTGTAAAACTCTGTGGAATCAATAATAGGCTGTCCCTTCTTGTCAACTATACCTGGTTTAGTTTTGCAGTTTGCGTTAATAAAATAACTGTCAGCATAGTTTTCATCTTCTTCTCTGTCAATATCTCCGTCTCTAAGAGGCATTTTCATATTAGAAGGTATTTTCCCGCCAAATTTTGGCATTCCTGCTTTCTTAGCCGCCTCAACAGCTTTTTCAATATCTTTGATTGTCTTCTTGTCGCTTTTTGGAATAATAAGACTTACAGAATATTTTTCCTCACCACCATTAATGCTTTTCGGTTCCCAAACGTTAGCGTAACTAAATCTTACTTTTCCCGTAACTACTTTTGTATCAGTCTGGTTTGACATAATAAAAATTCCCCCTAAATTAATTTTTAATAATATTTTTAAAATCTTCTGCCGCTTTTGTTGATGTATTTATTTCCGGTCTTTTGTCATTTTCAGGAACCAATGTAGGTTTACCCGCTGGCTTAATAACAAAAGGCCCTAAAATTTCATTAAACAATTTTTTACCTAAATATTTTTCCATTTCGGCTATACCTTTTATTTTCTTATTGTAAATTTCATTTTCGGTATAGTTATTTTCTTCAAGAACCTTTACAACGGCTTTTTCGGATTCATAAATTCTGTTGCTTCTGCCCTCAACAAGTTTAAATCCCTTATAGTGAACTCCGTTATTAACCGCCTGTTCAAGCGCGTAGCTTTTAATCAGGCTTGCCCATGAAACAAGCGCGTCTATCTTTGATAAAACGTCCGCGATAGCATCGTTTGTCATTATCTTAGCCTCAATAAAATCATATCTCGCAAGTTCTGACTGCCTGTCCGCATAGGCTTTACATATAGCTCTTGCCTTGCAAAAACCCTCATCGCAATGCTTACCTGGGTTACATTCACCTATGCTGTTATACGCGTCTTTTGCTTTGGGTTTCACTACTTTTTCGCCCCATTCGACCAACTTGTCAGCAGTTATTATCTGTGAAGAAATATTATCCACTCGTGGCTGATAAATAGTCATTGTTACTGATTTTATATCGTATATGTAATCATACCCGCACAAAGCTCCTAATGCATATAATCTTAACTGTGGATTATCTTCAGCGGACACTAAAATACCTCTGCCGTATTTCAGGTCTATAATTTCCATATTTCCATCCGCGATAATAACAGCATCGCCTGTTCCAAATCCTTTAGGAACATATTCTGAAAAATCAAGTTTTTGTTCCAACATCAAAACCGCGTCAGGCGTTTTCTTTTTCGCCTCATTAAATCTTTCTATAACAAAATCTCTATAGCTGTCTGTATAATCATACATTTCCCTGTTAACTTCAATTTTTGTACCACTTATAATTTTTTTGACTTCATTATTATAGTCACGTTTAGAAATTTCTTTAACCGCGAGTCTTATTTTAAATTCGCCTAGGGCATGGGCTATTGTTCCCTCTTCCGCGTATTCGCTTGATTCATTAGGGAATCTGCTTTCCATAACAACAGATAAAGGACAATTAAGCCACTTTTTAGCACCGCTTGCCGATAATTTTGCGTGTTTTTCAGGCATGACTAAGCCTCCTCTATAGATTTCATCAGTTCATCATATTTTTCTTCGGGAATATCCGTAAATTTAGTACAGCCAAAACTTTCAATAATACCTTTTGCGACCTCTTTGCCCTTTGTCTTTGATAAATCCGCAAGTGCTTTTCTCACTGTTTCAGGGGCAATTTTAACAGTTTCTTCTTTCGGTTCTGTATTAACAGCTGTTTCTTTTTTCGCTGTTTCAACAGCAGCTTTTCCCCCGCTGAATTCAGGCACTGTGCTTTTTTCGGCCGTGTTATTTTTAATAGATTCAGCTTTTTCTTTCGTTGTAACTTCTAATGCCTTTGTATTACTTATAACCTCGCAAATACGATTAATAGCCTCAACTAAGGCGTCGCATTTAATATTCACAGTAATTTCCATTTGCTTTTCCTCCTGAAATATGATATTATATCAATAACATTATTTTTTCTTATCCCCCTTAACGGCTGCCACCGTTTACTTTTGGGGGATTTTTTATTTCCCATTCAGTTTCGCTTTTCTTTATCC
>CAJTVH010000061.1 GCA_910579745.1 uncultured Clostridia bacterium
GATAGCAAAATTATTAGAAATAACTTCACGTAACTACCAAAGATATGAAGCAGGAACACTTGAACCAAATATTGATAAGCTTATTGCTTTAGCCGACTACTTCAACGTCTCCATAGATTACCTTGTTGGTCGCTCCGACGACCCCACACGCCACTAACTTTACCCCTTTTAAGGGTATGTACACTTCTTTCAAGCGCACCCATATACCTTACTCCATTTGTCAAAGTTCTCAATAATCCATTTCCTGCCTTTTTCAGTCCATTTCAAACAAGGCTTTGTACGCTCGTCCTCATAACTTTTATAATCAGCGTAACGCTCCGTAATTAGCCATTCATATTTTGCGTAGGGGCACCACGTACCTGATTTATTTTTGAAAATAATTCTGTTCGCTGACATAATTTTATTTAACTTTGACGCGCTGTTTAGTCCTAAGTCTT
This sequence comes from uncultured Clostridia bacterium, assembly GCA_910579745.1. Taxonomy (GTDB): domain Bacteria; phylum Bacillota; class Clostridia; order Lachnospirales; family CAG-274; genus MGBC114079. The sequence continues at coordinate 438 of CAJTVH010000061.1, forward strand.
TTGCGATAACAGTTGTCGCTATTAGTTCTTTATTGTTTAAAACATTGTCGTGATATTCCGCTTTGGGTTTGAGTTTTGTATTTTCTAAAATTAACGGAGCCATTGCTTTATTAACCTCAATTTCAGTCAATCCTTTCGCGGCAAGAATACTTTCCTGACCCCCTTTGTAAATAGACAACAGAAGCTTTGCTTTTAACTGCTCATCAAAATTAATTATCTCCCGCATAGCAAAATACTCATCAATCAATTTATCGTGTACTTCCCACGCTAAATCAGTATCCATTATTTTGATTAATTTAGCGTAGCCTCTTTCAGATAGTATATAAATGTGTTCCGCTTGTGTTATAGATTGCTTCGCGTACCCTATTTTTAAGAGAATTTCTAACGTGCCTGTCTCACCGACACGTTGCTTTAAGTCAATAAAATCAACATTCTCTTTGAATCTTTTAATATTCTCTGAAATTCTTTCTCTTACATGCTTATTTTGCATTTTATGTATCTCCGCTATGGTCTTATCAGAAACACACTTCTTGCCCTCGCCAAAACCGCCGTACACAACGGGAATTTCTCTTCCCATGAAATTTTGTTTACCGCCTAACGTTATTTCTATCATTCGGCTTCCTCCTAACTTTTAAAATTAAAAATTTATATTGCATTTAATTTTGTTAAAGAATTAAGAGGCTTTTTAGACAATTCATTTTTCACTCCATTTTCAGCTACTTCTGCCACTCTTACTAACTGCATAAAATAAGCCTGATTCTGAGGAGATAATTTTTTTAAAATATCTGTAGTCTCTTTAATAATTGTAGTTTCCATTATAATCCGCCTCCCTTTTATTAATTTTATGATTATATAATATCATTAATTTAATAAAGAGTCAAGATTTTATTAACTTAATGATATTTTTTATTGATTTTTTATAATTAATATGATAAAATAATATTACAATACATAAATGAGGTGAACATATGACTGACCGCTTAAAACAACTCCGTAAAACTTTGAAAATAAATCAGACAAATTTCGCAAACCAATTAGGAATAACTCAAACCGCTTATTCTATGATTGAAAACGGTATCAATCCTTTATCTGACAGACATATTAAAGTCATTTGTTCTGTTTATAACGTAAATGAAAATTGGCTGCGTTTTGGAAAAGGAGAAATGTTTTTTTCTTCTCCATACGAAAAAGAATTAAACAAAATTTTTAACAATTTAACTCCTGAAACTCAAAAATATCTTCTTCTTATGGCAAAAGAACTCCTTAAAACTCAAAATGAATTGCTTAAATCAAAAGATGATAATTAATACCTAAACAATAATGTTGATAAATAAATATAACTACAAATGTGGTGAATGTTTGAATACTCGTCTAAAATAAGTAAAATTTATTTCCTAATTCTTCATCGCAATTTCTTTGTCTTTTTGAAATAAAAGTTTTTGAGCCTCAATTACCGCTAACGCAATAAGATTTTCTCCTGATAATTTTTCTTTTTCTTTTACCTTGAAATAAGTTTCCTCTAAATTGTCAAACTGCTCCCACGCCCTGTCAGTATCAAGAATTTTACAATGACGGTTTGCTCCCCGTTCTGCCCAAAGGTAAAGGCTTCTTGTCATATTAGAAATTTGTAGGTAACTATTAGTTACCCGCAAATTTTCTTTGAACACTTTTAAATCTTCACCTTTTAAAAAATAATAATGTTTCCCTCCTCAAAATTTTTATTGTTTCGGTTAAAATTCATCTTAATATTATCAACCGTTGTTTCATAAATCTCTGCCAACTGTTGGGTGGTCAAAATTCTTTGCCCGTTGTGTTTTAAAATCGGTAAATCAATCATCAAATTCCTCTTTTGAATAATTTAAAACTCTACTGTCTTAAAATCTGTAATTATTTTATTTGTTTAAATACATTGTTCACTTTTTTTATTTTTCAAATATTCATTCTCCATTTTAAAAGCTTTAGTCATTAATAAAACAATGTTTAATTGTTCTTGATTTAAAGTTTTTTCATTTTTTGCAATTTCATATAGTATATTAATAGAATTTTCTTTTTTCATAACCTTAACCTCCTTTAGTAACTTTGTTACTATAATTATATTGTTTTGTTACTTAAAAGTCAATAACTTTTAAAAAAAATTATTGCAATGTTACTATTTTTATGTTATAATACAATTATAAGAGGTGATTATTAGTTGAATACTCGTTTAAAACAAATAAGAAAAGAGTTAAATTTCAGTCAAAAAGATTTTGCTAATAAGCTTTTATTAAGTCAAGGTACTTTAGCTCAGATTGAAAAAGGCGCACGTTCTGTAACCGATAGAACTATCAAAATAGTTTGTAGTGAATTTAATGTAAGAGAAGAATGGTTACGAACTGGAAAAGGAAATATATTTAATTCTCCACAAGGCAAAATTCAATCTATTGCTAAAGAACTTAATCTAACTGAGATAGAGTTAGAAATTATAGAAAATACCGCAATTTTAAAAGATTATCAACAAAAAATCATTTTGGATTTAATAAAAAGTATTCAAAAAAATGACTCAAATAAAACTTAAAAGCAATAGAGATAGAATTTATAATTTTATCTCTATATTCCGCTATGGTCTTATCAGAAACACACTTCTTGCCCTTACCAAAACCGCCATACACAACTGGAATTTCTCTTCCCATGAAATTTTGTTTACCGCCTAACGTTATTTCTATCATTCGGGTTCCTCCTTTATCAAAATTCTATTAACTCTGATTTTAACCTAACTTTAGGTATCTCAAATACTTTATTATTTCCTGCTCTTTTCTTGATAAAACTATAGCCATTCTTAACCTATTTCTACTTAAAAGTTAATTTCGCTAATTTTATTAAAAATATTTTTTTTATTTGTTTCTTGTACCTGTTTTGCATGACTTTGGAATTTGTAAGACTGTTCGGTCACTTTTTGAGCAACTTCTATACTTTTAGCAATTAAAATAACAATATCTTTATTTTTTTCCGAAAGTTTACTAAAAATAGTTTGCATATCAATATTTTTACTTGTCATTTACAACCCTCCTTTTTATCGTTTATTGATATTTATAATACAATATTATATCAATTATAGATATATGTCAAGTCGTTTTTTGATATTATACTTGACTCTTTTATCATTTGTTGATATTATTATTTTGGAGGTGTTTTATGAACAATCGAATTCGTGAATTAAGAAAAGCTCTTAATCTAAGTCAAAAGGAATTTGCACAAAAAATAGGTTTAAAGCAAAATGCTATAAGCTATATGGAAAAAGATGGTTCCACCATTACAGAACAAAATATCAAAATAATATGTTCTCAATTTAATGTCAATGAAAATTGGCTACGTACAGGTTTTGAAAAAATGTTTATTGAAAATGAAAAAAAACAAAAGGAATTTTTTTACATTTTTGATAAGCTTTCACCTGTTCTTCAAGACTACTTAATCAAAACCGCTAAAGATTTATTAGAAGCTCAATCAAAACTATGACCCTATTCCCTAAAGGTTAATTTTGCTAATTTTTTGTTTTTTATTATAATTTAAATAAAAAATTAGGCTCCTTTGGTTTTATTTTCAAACAACTTATCATCTTCATTAAATTTAAACAAAAAATCAGCATTATACTCAGGTAAAAGTAAAGTACAAGTTTTTTTAAATTCCAAATAAGTAAAATCAGTAATTCCATATAATTTATTTTGTATAGTTTTTTCACTTACACTTAAAAATTCCGCATACTGTTTTATACTGATATTTTTTTGATATAATTACGCAAGGAGGTAATTATATGGACTTTTTAGAAAAATTAAATTTTTTAATGGATAAATTCAACATGAACAAAAGCACATTATCTAAAGCCTGTGATATTCCATATACTACAGTTGATGGCTGGTATAAAAGAGGATATGAGGGACTTAAATTACCGACATTAAAAAAGTTATCAAATTATTTCGACATAAGCCTTGACTACTGGGCTGATGATAGCTTAATTGAACCTATTCCTAAAAAAAACTATAATCCTATTTTAACCAAAAAAGAATTGCAATTTCTTAATGACTATCGCAAACTTAATCCTGAAATTCAATACATCATTGAGCAAATAATCAATTATGAAATTAACAAAAATTAATTTTAACTTTTAAAATAATAGCATATAAATTTTACATTTTTCGTATATTGTATTGACAAATTACGAATTTTACTTTACCATAATTTATGGAAAGGAGTTTTATATATGGCAAACTTAAATATTCGTGTTGACGATACTCTAAAAAAACAAGCTGAAACAATTTTTTCTGAACTTGGTATTAGCCTTTCAACCGCAACTACAATGTTTTTAAAACAAGTGGTACGTTACAATGGTATTCCTTTTGAGCTTCGTATCGACCCATTTTATTCAACTGAAAATCAAGCCCGTTTATTAGAGGCAAAAAAACGCATGGAACAGACTGGCGGTACTGTTCATGAGCTGATTGAGGCAGAAGATGATTAAAGCATGGGACGATTTAGCTTGGAATGACTATTTATATTGGCAAACACAAGATAAGAAAACTCTAAAACGTATTAATCAATTATTGCAGGATATTGACCGTAATGGATATTCTGGTATCGGCAAGCCTGAACCTTTAAAAGGCAATATGCAAGGATATTGGAGCCGCCGAATAGATAATGTGAATCGTCTTGTTTATCGTATAAGCAATAACAGAATTGAAATTCTACAATGCCGCTCACACTACAATAGTAAATAGTTATTTCAGATTATAAAAATCTGGAATAACTATTTAAAATTCTTAACAGACTACTACCTTTATTTTTTTATAATTTTATTGTAGCTATCAAAATATACCATTCTATTAGTCCAATCAAAATTATTTGCTTAAATTATCCTGCTTTATATCAATATTAATTCCGTCATATTTCTTTGAAGAATTTAAATAGACATATTGTTGTCTAAAAAAAATTTCCTGAACACTTTTACCAAAAAAATTAGCAATTCTAATTTTAATTTCATCACGAGGGGTACGCTCATTTCGTTCGTACATAGCCCAAGCTGATTTAGTTATTCCTATCGCATTCGCAATCTGCTGTTGACTATGCTTCCCTCTTAATTCTTTTAACTTTTCACCACACATATAATTCCCTCCTTTTCTTCATTCGTTTTGTTTACTTTACAATTCAATTATATTCATTACGTATACAAATGTCAATATTTTTTTAAATTAAAAGTAAACAAATTGTCGATTCTTATTTTGTTAATATTGCCTATTGATAGTTGTATTCATTATGTATATAATAAAGATAGAATTATTATATAAGAAATGAGGTGTATTAATGGCAACTTTTAGTGAAAGAATTAAGGAATTAAGATTATCACACGGGTTATCACAAGCAGAATTAGGAGAAAAGCTTGGAATATCTAAAGGTGCTGTCAACAATTATGAACATGCCTCAAGAGAGCCTAAGTTAGAAATGTTGGAGGCTATTGCTGATTTTTTTAATGTCGATATTAGTTATTTGTTAGGTAAAACAAATAAAACTATAGAATTTACAAATGCTTTAACTTCTATAATTGGTAAAAATGGGGAGCGTGATATTAGATACGATAACAGCTTAGATTCTAATAAAAAAAAATTATTAGAAGAGATGGGCATTAAAAAAAATAATATTAATTATATAGTAAATAAAAATAATGAAAAAACTGAATTATCTGATAATGAATATGATTTTCTGATTAATTCTTTAAGTTTTTACAGAAAAAAATAAATAGAAAGTAAACAGTGTCTACACAACTCTATTAAACTATTTCATCTTTTTTATACTTCATAAAATATCTGTTGAAAATTATCTATTTATCCTCTATCTTATAAATATCTTATATAATAGGGAGGATTATTTTATGAAAAGAATAAGAAAAATAGCAAACGATTTTGCGAAAAGTATGAATATTAATACCTTACCGTTAGAGTTTGAAAAACTCGAAGAAATAGCGTCTCTAAATAATTGGTCAATAATAACTTATTCTAAGGGTTATAATTTTATCAAATCTGAAAACTTAGAAAAATATTACTATACAAGTAAAGGTTTTACATATTCATCAAGTGACTGCACTATAATTTTTATTAAAGATGACTTAGAATATCTTGATAAAATAAATGTTATATGTCATGAAATAGGACATCTTGTGTTAAAACATATCGAAGTTGGCAACAAACAAAAAAACAACACAAATAATAATAAAGATAATGAACAAGAAGCAGAAGCAGACATTTTTGCGCTTGAGCTTCAAGCTCCCCTTTATTTAATGAACAATCTTGGCATAAATACCGCTAAAAAACTATACGATAAAGGGATATTTAATAGATCTAACGCAAGAAAACAAGCATTATATTTTTACTCAACAAAAATAACACGTTCCAAAATTTTAATAACTATAAGCATTATTTTATTACTAATATTTAATTTGTATTATATTTATAATCAAAATAAAAATAGTGCCTCTATTTTAAACAATAGAATTGAAATGGTCACTCAAAATTTTACTGAATCAATTACACAAACAGAAACTTCAATAGTAACAACAGAGACAATTACGGAGCTGACGACTACTGAGGCTATCGAATCTACAACTCCACAATCAAATAAAACCGTAATAGTCACAAAATCCGGTAAAAAATATCACTTGCCGACTTGTTACCACATAGCCAATAAAAGTACCTTAATTGAAATGGATATAAAAAAAGCAGAAGATTTGGGTTACAAACCTTGCGCTACATGCAACCCTTAATAAAGTATGTTTTATTTTTTTTTGAGTATTTATGCGATTTATGGATAATAATAGAATATAATAGGGAAATATAAAGAAATACGGCAAAAAAAGAGAGGCTCTCTATAGTAGAATATAGAAGCCTCTTTTTTTCATTTTATAAAGTGGTGTTATTGATATATCCTATAACCTTACCGCTTTGTTTTTGCGAAAACTTAGAAATAGATCGCTTTTTAAAACCTCCTAATCTTTTAATGGAATATTTACTACTTCGTAACTTCTTTTCGTTTTCTTCAATACAAGTAGATAAATTATCCATTATACTAAAATTTTCACTTGGAACTTCCATCCACATTCCCTCCTTAGGTAGTAATAAAATCATAAATTTATAAGTTTTCAAGTATTAAAACCCACGAATTATCGCAGACTTTAATCCACAAAGCGGGCTTTGCCCTCTTAAAGAAAACGGGAAGTTCAAGGATTTTTAAAAAATCCGCTGGAACTTATCTGTTTATTCCTCTGTTAAATTGAAAGAAATACGTATATTTCCTTCAAGTGTAGCGATTTTTATTACTATGCTAACATTAAATAATATTTAATGTTATTTTATTATATTACACCTGTTTATCTTTTGTCAATACTTTTATCAGTAATTTTTTTTAGAAAATAAAAACATTTTAATTGTAAAAATATATAATTTATGGTATAATATTACATAATTTTGAAAAATATGAGGTGGTGTTTTTGAGAATTTTAAAAAATATTTATAGATGTATTATTCTTATTCTTATTATATTGTTACCATTTATATTTTTTTATCCATTTCCTTTATTATATAATTTAATACATAAAATAGATGAATATGTTTTTTATAATTTTTTTTATAATCACTTTATATCAGCTCCTGATTCTACTCATTTAGGAATTTTGGTAACTCTTATTACTGTAATGGTTACAGCATTTACTGTAATGATTGGAACTGATAAATATAAGATAAATTACTTTGATATTATTTTTTATAAATATACTTTTAAAAATGCCCAAGGAAACAAATTAATATATAAAATAGTATTTTTTATTGTAACTGAATATATTTTTTTCCTTTTTTGGTCCACTATTTTTAATAAGATTCTTTGTTTTGCATATGTTACAATCGTTATAATAGGAGTAAGCATATATATTGTATATGTATATTCTTTATCATGTAATAAAACATTTATTGAATATATTGTAGAAAGACAAACTAAATATATTATTAATAATATATTTAAAGAACAAACTTACAGCAAAAAAAGAATATTGGAAAATCTTTCATTAATGCTTATAACTAAATATATTCACTGTTTAGATTTTAAAAACATAAATGACGTAGATTTTTACACAAAATTAATTATTGAATCATTAAAAAATAGTATAAATATATTTGAAACTGAAAGGAATACTTCTATAGAAAATGTTTTTTTTAATTTTTCTTACCGCATTTATTTATGTTGTAAAAGATTTTCAGAAATCCTTTTAATAAATATAGGAAATACAAATAATACTAATGATGTAATTGACTATTATATAAAAATATTAAATAGCTTAAGTAACAAGTTTAATAACACTATGAATAAACTTGAAAAAGATAATAAAGAAAAAATTTTTTTCTTTATTGTCACCAGCTTTATAGAGCCTCTAGTTTCTAAAAGCAGAGATTACTATATTATAATAAAACTTATACATAACTCTTTATATAGGAATAATTATGACACCAAAATAAATAAATACTATATTTATATAATTTTATATGATATGTTTAAAAGAAACTTGGGTTGTATTTTAAAAGGTAAGATTGATAATAACTTCTTTCCTTCTGTTATTGAAGACGCAGATGTTGAATACACAGAAAAAACCTCTGCAAAAAATTACACTTATACTATCGAAGATAGAAATATGATATATTATATTTCTGCATATTACATATATGAATGGAACAATGAAAATTTATCATATGAAAAATATAAAAATTCTATAAATACATTAGACCGATTACTATCTTATATTTTAATATACGAATGCGAAGACACAAGTTTTTTTGACAATGAGGAGGACTCACATGAAAACCATAGTTAAAAATTTAATTTTAATGAAACAACTCTATCTTAATTCTTATAGTGAAACTTTTAGAGAAGATATATCTTGCATTGGTCATTTTGATGCTATAAAAATTATGGAGCCTGAAGATACCGATGAAACAAATAATTTATATCTAACAAAAGGTAATAAGAATTTGTCAAATCTTTGGAATATGATTGCCAAAGTTGATAAAGAATTAACAGGTAAATATAGCGCCATGTCAATTGGGTTGTTTAAGTATGTACAAAATGAAGAAGATGAAAAGAAAGAAACTCTATTCTGGGAAGATATTTACAATATGAGAAAATATTACTCTTTAATTGAGGAGTATAAAAAATGTTCTATTTCCGAAAAAAAAGAGGAGTTAAAAAAAAGAATTTATAATGACAAAAAAATTTTAAAATATCCTTTTTATTGTATATGTTTATTAAAAACAACTAATTTATTAAAAATAAAAGAACTAATGGTTGAAATAAATTCAATAGAAAAGTTTTTTGATAAAAGTATAAAAATTACTACATATAATACTTATGACCATGCTGATTTAATTACTATAATTAAGGGGCAGTGCATATTAGCTATACAACAAGCAATTTATTATATAGAAAATATTGGCAAAATCTTATACGTTGACACAATTTTAGGTGCTGTGATAAGCCCATCTATAGATAATAGTTCTTTTTTATTAACTCCTCAAATAATTAATAAAGAAGAAAAAATTGGAAATTTAACAATAAATATTTCATCAGGAAGTGATGAAAAAACAAGGATTTTTTTTAAAAAATTTGAACCTCAAAATAAAAAAAGAGCTTACTCTTTAGGTGTTGATAATAATAACTTTGAAATATTTGATATTACAAATGAAATGTTTTACAAAATATTAAATGAAAATTTAGAGCATAATAAATATGAAACGCTAATATTTACAGCACAAACTAATATAAACTTTTATATAAATCCCATTATAAATTTTTGGAAAGAGAAAAATGTATTAGATATTGAGACTAATACTTATGAAAAAAATAAATTTATGGAAGAATTTTTAAGCCCAATTAGTAATGGGAATAATTGGTGTCTTAGAATTATTAATAAAATCAAAGATAAATTTAAATATACAGAAGTAAATGACATTGCTCATACAAGATATATGGTTTTTTTAAAAATAATAAATGCCCTTTCTCAATATGAATCGAATGTAATAGGAAGTGATTTATTTGAGCTTATTTTGCCTGTAATTAGTTATTATTGCGAACTATTTTTATTAAAAGAAAAAAATAATGAATCTTTAATATTAAAAGAAGATATTGCTAACCTTTTTACTACTTTTGATGATACACTTAATAGAATTATACACACTGAACATAAATTTATGATGATTCCTGGATATAACGGTATGCTTTTTGATATACCAATAAAATTATACTTATTATATTTATCATTTATGTATAAAACAGCTGAAATTTTATCAGCCAAAGATTGTTTATTAATAGACGATAAACTGCCTCCTCATAGAATATTATTAATTCCATCTATGGAAGACACCCCAACTACATTTGTCGATGAATGTAAAAGAAAAGACCTAAAAAAAGTTGTATTTGTCAATATCCCGCAAAAGCATTTATATCAGCCACGTTCATTGTGTATTATATTAACTCATGAATTAGCTCATTATGTTGGAAATAATTTACGACTTAGAAAAATCAGATTAGAATGCGTAATAAGAATTATTTTAAATCTTTTATATGATAAAATTTTCATTTCCTATGAAAATTCTTTTATTTCTAAAAAAACTTATATAATAAATGGGGTAAAACTTATATTAGATATAATAAAAGATATATATGATGATGATACTACTACAGATGAAGAAAAAGTTGTAACCGCTTTTTATAAATATTTATCTTCTTTTAATGGAATATATTCATCTAATAATAATATATCTTTAACAAACTGTAAGATCGATGATCTTAATAAAAATATGCCATTTTTTTTAATTTTTACTCGGGAAAATATTATCGAAATATACTCTAACTTGAGAGAAATATTAGCAGATCTTTGCGCCATAATTTTATTAGAAAATAGTTTTTTAGACTATATAGAAGCTTACAGAGTGTCTTGTGGAACAGATATTAATTTCGAGAATAATCCTGACATTGACAGAATAGCTGTTGTTATTAATGTACTTACACAAAATTGTAAAATTTATAATGAAGAATGGGAAAAAATATTGTTAGGAAATTTTTCTAATATATTTAATGGATATTTAAATAATAATATTATAAATTTAGTAAAAACTTTTGGAGATATAAGGCAATACATATTAGAGCGAAAAACAAAAAAAACAACCTTACCAAATTCTTCACAAAATGTTAACATAGCTTCTTATCAAAGCACTTGGGACATTGAAAATTTATACGCCACTAAGTGTTATCAAGAAATTTTAGATACAATTTCAACTTATAATGAAATTTGTAAAAATAAAAATAATTTATTTGATATAAGAAATATTTATAATTTTTTTAGAACAAATGAATTAGGTGAAGATAATTATAATAAAAAACTTGAACTAATTAATCAATTTATCTTGGATTATAAAAATATAGCAAAAGAAATAAAAAAAGACGGTTTAGATAATTTATTTAAATAATTAAAATCTCCAAATAATATAAAATTACAATAAATTTAGAATATAATTATTTTTTAATATTTAAATATTATAACACATCTCAGTAATACAATATATATCAGCCCACAAAAAACAAGAATCTGTTACAAATTTATGAAAATACTAAAACTTACAATAGACTTAATTTCATAATCTTATTTGTAATATTTATGTATTATACGAATACTACTAATAACAGTATTATTAATAACACCTAAAAAGAGTATTCCCCCTAATTTATATAAACTCAATTTTAGATTTTATAACTGAAATAAATAAATCTAAAATTATATAAATTAGGGGGTTACTCTTTTTTAATATTATCAATAATATTATTAATATAAATAATAAATTCAGCAAATGAATCTCACTCAATTCGCAAACACAACATTTTGTTCCATACAATAATCTTAAAATAAAATGAGCGTTAAAAAAATAAGAAAAACGAATAATGTATTTAAGCAGATAAAATAAAATTGCTAAAACAAAAAACAAGGAGGTAAACAAATGAGTAGGCAATTACAAACCACATTATTAAAACTGACATAGCAAAAAGCACAAAACAAAACTTTATTTAAAATCTCAAGATTTTAAAATTCCATTAGAAAAATTTAACTAATTAGCAATGAAACGAAAGGAGATAACATTATGAATAATGAAATTAGCAATATCAATACAACAAAACAAAACAAACGCCTATTGAAATCTTATTGAGGATTGACAAAAAGGGAATGACAACCACGAGAAATCTGTCTCAGTCATCAACAGCATTCCGCTTGTCTCACGAAATCATCATACATAACCGTTATTTGATACTCCTTTCCCTGTAAAACGGCAAACCTCCTGTACTTCTCAATAACCGTATAATTTTCCCCATTGTACCTAACACATTCCCCAACTTTTAGATTCCTCTTCACTTTATCAAGTTTGTCTTGATATAAAGCCGACTGCGTTCTCAATCTCACTACATCTATCGCTTTAACTTTCGTTCTTCCCTTGTTATCCGCCTTGTAATTTTTACGATAGCAAATAAACTTCCTTACAGCTTTTGGCTCTCTGTCATATTTTTCCGCTATTTCTTTGACCGTGAGGCCTTTTTGATAATCCTCAAAAACTTTGCCGCCTATCGCTCTAAAACCTCGCTTCTTTCCATTAGTTTTAAGCCCAAACTTTTTTATGTATTTGTAAACTGTCATTGACGAAAGTTCCATTTTTTCAGCTATTCCCTCCGCGGTCAACCCCTCCTTTGACAGCTTCTCAATAGTGTTTTTCATTTCTTTCGCTTTCTCTTTTGTCATAAATTATCCTCCCTTTCATCGTTTAGTAAAGCAAAAGCACCCGTGTCTCGGTCGAGGGCCTCCGCTTTCAGTTTATTAAGAGTATCAAAATCCCAGTTCCTTTGCTCATAATTAATAAATTTATTTGATTTGCCTGACACCACCTTTTTTTCGCCTTTTCCGCTTGTTTCCGCCGACGTTAAATTGCGGATTATACCAATCACATAATTCTCTTTCTTGTCGTGAAGAGCGGGATTATCAATATAAACGCTCAGACCGCGAATAACATTTTGAGTCTCATATTTTTCCCAATCGCCGTAAATTTTCAGCTTAACGCCCTCCGCTACTCTGCCGCCCTTTCTCGTGTATTTAAGCACGTCAAAAAAACTGTCGATAACCTTTAGCTGTTCGGCGTTATATCTTTGCCTTTTCACGCTTACACTCTCCGTCAATGTGTTACTCTGGGCTGGCTCCGCGTCCCCAAATTCATTCTTGACTGTTTTAACGCAACAGCAAAAAGGCTCGCTTTTTTGGTTATGTTCTTCGTCAGAAGAATATAACTTTTTATTATTATTCTCTTTATTATTATTCTTTTTATTATTATTAGAGTCTATTTTCTGGAAGTCTTGACTTCTCGTTTCTGGAAGTCTTGACTTCTCATTTCTGGAAGTCTTGACTTCTCGTTTCTGGAAGTCTTGACTTCTCATTTCTGGAAGTCTTGACTTCTCGTTTCTGGAAGTCTTGACTTCTCGTTTCTGGAAGTCTTGACTTTCCGCTAATTGATTTTGACAGCAATCCTCTTCTCCGTTCAAGCTGTCAGCGATAAACTTTTTAATATAAATTCTTGTCGGCTTTCCCTGCCCTTGTCTCATGCGCTCAATTAAATTTATTTTTTCCAGCTCGCTAATTATTTTAACACCTTTTGTATGACTACAGTTCATATACTCCTGAATATCTTCCAACGTAAAATATATGTAAATTCTATTATCAGCGTCACGCCAGTTGTTTTTAACAGACAAGCCCATTCTATCAAGCATTAAACCATATAATACTCTTGCGTCATTAGACATTTCCTTAAAACTTTCCTCTGTAAACAATACCTTTGGTATACGATAAAACGTATATTGTTCCGCTTCATTTCCGTAATAATAATCACTTTTAAATTCCATCGCAATTACTTCCCTTTTTTATTTTTTCAAACAGCGTTCTCAAAAATTTCCTAACTGTTAATTTTTCCCCGAACCTTACTCTTAAAAGCTCTATAAACGCTAAGTATTCCTTTCCGTGTCGATTATCCCCGTGAGTTTTCCTGACTTTTTTCTCAAACTCATCTATACTTCCATAAAAACACCCACACGCAATTCTCACTCCTTCAGCGGTTCTAAACGCTGTTGTAACACCATTTCGGCTTCCTATTGGGCTTATAGTTATGTAATCTGATGTTGATTTTATTTTCGCTTCTCCACAGACTCTCGCTTCTCCATAAACTCTTGCTTCGTCACAAACTTCCGCTTCGCCATAAACTATCACTTCGTTAAAAACTTCCGCTTTGCCATAAACTCTTGCTTTGCCATAAACTTTCGCTTTGTCACAAACTTCCGCTTTGCCATAAACTTTTGCTTCTCCACAAACTCTTGCTTCTCCACAAACTCTTGCTTCA
>CAJTVH010000062.1 GCA_910579745.1 uncultured Clostridia bacterium
CCAAGAACTTTAGTAAGCATTAATACAAAGTCGCCTCTCTTAATATTGGCGTTAGGAGCGAACATATTGTCAGAAACTCCGTTTATAATACCTCTTACAGCGAGAGCCTCAACGTAAGGTTTAGCCCAGTTATTTGTCATATCGGCAAATGACGCGCTCTTCAAAACAGCCTCATAAGTACCCTCTCCAACAAATGGAGCGACAACTTTGCCTATAGAAGCGTCATAAATACTTTGCTCAATAACTTTTGAGTTGCCGTCTTTATCCGTAAATACAGCTACAATTAAATCAGTGTTTGATTTATCCCCGTCAAATGGGATTCTAACTTCCGTGTCTTTCATCTCAGAAGCTTTCACTCCGTCGGCTTTAATAGAAACACCGTTTTCTCCCGAAGCCTCAACAGAAACTTTTCCCTCAAGATTTGAAGGAATGCTAACCTCTCCGCCGTTATCAGCGCTTACATTAATTGTGTTTTTACTTACATTGCCGCTGTCTGATGGTTTGTTATTTTCTGAGTCTTTATTCTCAGACGGTTTTTTGGTTGAGTCTTTGTTGTCTTTTGATGTATCAGAACTTGATTCGGAGTTATCTTTTTTAGGTGAGCTTCCTCCGCCTGAACCTGTAATGTCTTTAACATAAGAAGTAGAAGTTTCCTCTGTCTCCGTTGGAGGCTCTGGATCCTCATATCCCTCTGAGTTTTTGATTCTCTCTTTAATTTCCGGTTTAAGCTCTAAGAAACCATTAAGGAGAAATTCTCCCGTAGCAGGATCTTGAGGAATACGGCCTTTTACAACAGGATTCTTAAGACTTACAAAGAAGTCGTCAGTAACAACATCGCCTGAGGCGTTCATAGAGTCTTTGTTAGATGTACGTTTAATATAGTTATAATCTTTGTTGCGTACCTCGATTATCGGTTTTCCGTCCTCACCTAATATAGGCTCGTTATTCTCATCTCTTAACTCATATCCGTCAAAACCTGTAATGCTGTCTCCGCCTTTATCGCTTCCTTTATTAGGCTTGTATGAAACAACTCCTTTAACGTCATATCTACAGTTAGATAATGATGAGTTACTTCCCAAAGAGAAGTTAGCGCCATCATTCATATATCCTACACAGCCTCTTATTGTCATAAGAGGATTACTGTTGGATGTAACTCCGGTGTTACCATTTTGGAAAGCGATACAGTCAATCATAACGTTATTAACAGGCATAGAGTCTCCGCCCATTTTAAATCCGTTTCGACCGCCTCTTTCAGCGGACCATCTACTGTCCGTACCGTCGGCGTCAAGTCTGTATCCGCCTTTGTAAGTAATACATTTTTCCAAAGTTATAGGTGCCATAAGTCCGCCCGACTGTTTACAGAATAAATCCCATCCATCGTCAGAGTTATGGTGAGAAACACAGCCGATAAGCTTGTTTCCTACTCCTACGGTAAGTTTAGTCGCGAAACCGTCGGCATTGTTAAATGAACCGTCGGCACAGTTCCAAACCTCGCAGTTTTTGAATATATTATTCTTTGGCCAGTCTTTTATGGTTTTCTGAGATGAACTTGTACGGCTTAAGTTGATACCTGAGTCCTGACAGTCGTGAACTTTTATGTTCTCGATAAGGCAGTTGTCGCCTCCCGTATGGAACGCTTTGGCGTTCTTTCCGCCGTTTGTGATTGAGAAGTTCTTAAATACCCAGTTGGAAGCGTGGTTTACAAAACCGTTGTTTCCGCCCATCATATCGAATTCGGCGATTCCGTCTGGAACATTTTCATATCCCTCTTCGGCGTAACCGTCCTCTTCGGCCTGATATTTATTAAATCCGATAATAGCTTTTCGCTGTTCTGGGGTACCTGAGTTTGATGTGTCAATCTCAAGTTTAGCGTTACGTTCATAAGTACCTGGAAGAAGAATTATGTTCTGTCCCCTTCTCATAAGACCATACGCTGTCTCAAAAGGCATTGGGTCGCTTACGGAACCAATTCCCGCTGGAGAAGCGTCCGGAGACACAAATAAATTCTTTCGTGTAGAGTCAAAGTTTCCTTTATGAGTAATCGTCCATTCATAGTAAGTAGGTTCGTAAGACGATAACTCCTGATATCTTGTCGAGTCAGGTGAAATGTAAGTAGGAGTATACATTATAGTGAATTTACTCTTTCCGTTTTCTGTAAGAGTAACTGGATATAATGTTTCTCTCTTGTTTACAACCACATTATGGTAAATTACTTTTCCGTCCTGCTGAATTGTTATTTTACCGCCTGAGTTGTTGCTTGTTCTTAAAACAAGGTTATAATTTGTTTTTGATGAGTAAACGTTTGACTTAAGATACAATTTAGGAACGGTAAGTTTGTCAGAATCATTAATTTGCGCTGGCATGTTAGTCTCAGAGGATGATTTGACAAGATTTACATTACTTACCGTAATATCAGCGAAACGAGCCGCATAGAAACCTACGTATACGTTTTCAGGGTCTAATACGTTAAGGTCTGTCTCTCCCGTCTCCTCATTGTAACGAACATAGTCTGTTTTAAATTCTTTTGACTGATAATCGTAGCAAACGCCTTTATATCCGCCTGGAACTTTCTCCAGAGATAAATGGTATTTCATACCCGGCTCTGGGAAATCTCTTGAGAGCGTATTCTTAACAGAACTTCTAAACACATTTGAGCTCGCTGAGTAAGGGTCTCCCTCTATAAACGTTCTGTATATAAGGTTGATACGGTTTT
Source organism: uncultured Clostridia bacterium (assembly GCA_910579745.1). Classification (GTDB taxonomy): domain Bacteria; phylum Bacillota; class Clostridia; order Lachnospirales; family CAG-274; genus MGBC114079. The sequence goes on from CAJTVH010000062.1 coordinate 2,714, forward strand.
TGGTCGTGTTGAATAAATATGTGTCCGCCTCAGGGTCTGAAGGCCATCCGCTTCCGCTGTAGCCTGATATCATAACCATGTTGGCATAGTTATAAATAGCGGTGTTATACGGTATAGGCTCGCCGGCTTCATCTTTAGCCGCGTCCTCCGCTCTGTAAGCGAACCATACTTTTCCCTGGTCATTTACAATCGAACCGCCTTCCGCCAAAACTTTCTCTTTATATTCCTCACTCATTGTAAGGCTTACAACGTCTCTCGCCATAATACCGAAACCTTCTTGTCCGTCTCTGTTTTCGTCGGTATTTCCGTTTACATAACCATTTACCTCAATATCGGCGCTTAATTTAAAGTCGTCGTTAAAATTAAGTCTTGTATAGTAGAAAGTCATACCGTCATTAGAGTCGGCTTGTTTTCCGGCACCGTCTCTCGCCCATATTCTAAGGCTCGCACCCGGTTCCTCTATTCTTCTGTCGCCTACATATCTGTCTTTATAAGCTTTTCCGTCCTCTGTTTTCTCGGCTGTTCCGCTTGAACCTGTAGTATTGAACTTGGTTACCGTACCGTCAGCCTCTGTGAGAACCATACCTTGTTTACTGTTTTTAAGATCATCAAACTCTGATTTTGACGCTGTTGATGAAGCTCCGAAAATAGTAGGTTTCCAGTAGTTTGTGGAATAATCAGCTACGGAAACAGGAAGAACTATATCCTCAGTACCATAAGCCTCGCTTCTTTGAGGGAATCTAATCACAATTTTGTTTTCCTTGGAAGCGTCTCTTATGTCAAAATCGTCAAGAATAATATCATACTCGCTCTCAGGAGCTATTTCCTCTTTTCCGTTTGAGTAAAGATAAGTAATTTGAAGATTTCCCTGGTTATACTGGCTTGTTTCATCATCAACGGTACCTTTTGTTCCGTCAGGCTTTCCGTTATAATGGTCATACCAGTATTTAGCGTCGTAATCCGTTACTCCTGTTAAAAGCGGATATGTTGTTCTTGGATAAGAAGTTATATACGCTTTCATAAATTTTTTAACCATTACGGTTACATCAAACTGAGCCGAAAGCTTGTCGTTATATTTACTTGTAATCGTAATCGTACGGGTGCCCACGCTTGACGTATCGAGGTTGTTTGATACTGTGTACTCTGATTCCTGTAAAGCGTCTGATTTAACTGTTTTCCCGTCTGTATAATATCCTTTTATAATCATACCGGTTAAATCTTGTTCCTCATCAAGGTAATATACTGTTTTTACCGGTCTTACTGATACTATAATATGGTCAAGTTTAAAAGATGATATAGAGCCTTTAAAACTGTCTGATTTCCCGCCGGAACTTATTTCCGGAGTGGATTTTCTTCTTACGGTAAAATCAATGTTGTCTCCCGCTAAATCCAGCGTAAAGAAATCATTAGGCTCAATAACTTTGCCTTTTACAACTAAATCGTACTGGTCTCTTTCGAGAATAACATGAGAGCCGTCCTCATAGTCCGCCTCTACGACAAAATTGTCTGTTCTGAAATACTGGCCTTCATAATAGTCGGTCTTCATGGGCGTGGAGGTAATTTTAATATTTGTACACGTTTTTCTGAGCATTTCAATCTCATACTCAGCGTAATAATCTCCTACCGCGATTTGAGCAATCTGTTTTCCGACTTTATTCTTGTCGTATCCCTTAACCTCATAACCTTCCGAGATTTCTCTTACGGAACCGTCTGAGTAATGGATACCAACCCTGATTCCAGGAAGTTCCGGCTCATTTCCAACAAACGCGGTATTGTCTGTAGCGTCCTCAATAATTACCACGCCGTCTTGAACTCGGTTGTCCACCTCAAGCTTAACGTTAGTGAAAGTTACGTCCATATCTCTCGCTACGTAAAGAGCAGGGAAGAGAAGATTGTTCTTGCCGTCCGCTCCCATAAAGTTCTCTGGGGCGTAGTCGTATTTTGTTTTATTGTCTCCGCATGAAACTGTATAGGAGTTTCCGATTTTCTCAATTCTAAGGTCAAAAGAACCTCTGTTAGCTCCTCTGTCAAACTCGTTGGACAATTTAACCCATGTGTTAGGCTGTTTGCTGGCATCCGCGCGTTCTTGAACCTTATAATTTCCGTCTTTGTCAAAAGCGCTTCTCGTATTCGCTCCTATATAGCCTTTATCATTTGATGGCATCGCCACGCCGACAGAAATGCTTGGAGGTGTTTTTTCTATTTTTCCCATAACAAGCATTCCCGCCGAAGACTGAGCGGGGTTTGTATCACCGTTTTTAACAACTCCGTCGAGATTCATAGTCGCCGAAAGAACAAAGTTCTTAGACATATCTATGCCTTCTTTTGGAGCGTAATAAGCGAATTCATCTGTTCCTCTGGAAAACTTACCCTGGTTGCTACCACCTCTCACACTTGAAACGCTTCCGTTTGAGTTTGCTTTAAACGAATGCTTTCCGCCTGTAGCTCCAGTCTGCCAGTCTTTTACGGCAACCATAGAGTTTTCGCCCGCGGCGAGAGAAATATCGTCCGCTGTGGTAGTCTCTGCCATAGCCTCAGATGTCTCCTCAGATACGCCGTCAGAGCTTGATCCGGAAGTAGAGCCGTCAGCTTCCTCTGAATTTTCCTCACTAGAAACTTCAGAAGACATTTCCTCGTCAGAAACTTCAGAACCGTCGGAAACCTCGTCCCCGTCTGTTTCCTCAGAAATTTCCTCAACTGGGTCCTCATCTAAAACCTCGTCGGAAATCTCGTCTGAAACTTCGGAAAGATTATCATCAGCGGTAACAAGGTCTTCGGCGTTTACCGTAACTAATGTTGAGAAAGCCATGGTAAGCGCTAAAGTAAAAGCTAATAATCTTCGTTTCATTGTTTTTCCTCCTTTTTTAAAATATTTTGTATTTACAAATATTTTAATGACCATAAATAAAACGAAGGCCAAAAAAAATTTATTTACGGCCTATAAAATATATCTTAATACATCTTAATTATATACCTGAATTAAAAAAAAAGCAACTCTATATTTACAAATCTATATGAAAATTAACCGTACAAGTATAACCTAATGTGAAATTTTGCACAAATACCATTTTCGTCAACTTGCCACATTAATATTTTTAACTAAAACAGATGGACAGATAACAGCGCCTTTACTTGTAGCCATATCAAAATACAAATCGTCGGAAAAATTTAAAATGTTTTTAAGAACATCAAAGAAATTTCCTGAAATTGTTATTTGCTCAACAGGGGCCAAAACCTTTCCGCCTTTTACCAAAAACCCGTCGGCGGCAAGAGAAAAATTCCCCGAAATCGGCTCCGCGCCTGAATGAAGCCCGGCGAGCCTTGTAATAATCAGACCGTCGTAAAGCTCATAAATAAGCTCGTCAAAACCGTGTTCTCCTTTCTCAAACACAAAGTTCGTGGCTGCTGTTGAGGAGGCGGACTTAAAACTTGCCTTAAACCCGTTTCCCGTAGATTTTATGTTATCTTTAGCGGCGGATTTTAAATTATATAAAAGTGTATTAAGTTTTCCATTCTCAATAACAGTCTTGTTATATGAGGCTACTCCCTCCGAGTCAAAACCGCGTGTAGAAAAACCTCCCTCCAAAAGAGGCATATCCTTTATAGTAACTCGTTCAGACGCTATTTTCTCTCCTACCTTTCCTTTGAGTAGAGATGAGCCCTTCTGGCAATTTTCGGCAAAAAAGCAATCCATAAAAGTTGTAAGTATATCTGCGAACGCCTCGTTTTTAAATATAACATTCATCTCGCCTTTTTCCACAGGCTCACTTCCGAGAAGACTCAACGCTTTTCGACAAGCATTTTCAGCAATTTTAACATAATTAACGGGGCCAAAATCCATTCCTCTCCAAAATTCCCCTCCGGTTTTTCTAGTATTGTTCTCTTCCGCCGTAACTAAAATATATACAGAAGCGTAATTTGAACTCTGAAAAAGTTCTAAATTTTTACTGTTCGCTATATAAATCTCATCCTCATCCGTTCCCACAAAACAGCTTTTGACAGAGATAATTCTTTCATCATAGCTTAGGGCCGCCCTCTCAATATCTTTACAAAGTTTTATTTTAAAATTTGAGTCATAATCGTCAAGCCCTTTGTTAAATACATCAACTTTCGGATAACATTCGTCCCCAGAATATATATACTCTCCCTCGTCGTTAGCTATCTCTGAGTTTTTAATAACCGACTCCAATAAAAAATTAACGCTTTCGCTATCAAGCCTCTCTGAATAGGCGTATCCCGTTTTTCCTTTGACAATAGCCTTAAAAGAAACGCCTCCTGATGAATTATTATAATACTTTTCTATCTCACCTTGAAAAACATTGACCTTAAAGCTCTTATTGCTCTGATAAAAAAGCTCAAAATCAGTTATACCACGTTTTTCCGCCTCTTTAAAAATGACTTCCTTAAATTCCCTTATGTTCATAAAAATTAACCCCTTCCCCCGACGGTTATATTATTAACTCTTATCATTGGCTGTCCCACGTCCACAGGAACGCTGCCGCTTGACGCCCCGCACATACCAGGAGCGAGTCTAAGGTTATCGGAAACCATATCGATGTTCATAAGTACCTCGGTTCCCTTTCCTATTATTGTAGCGCCTCTTACAGGTTCGGCGATTTTACCGTTTCTTATCATATACGCCTCGTTTACGGCAAAATTAAACTCTCCCGTCACTGGGTTCACTGAGCCGCCGCCCATATATTTAGCGTAAATTCCATAATCTGTTGAGGAAATAATATCCTCAGCATTGTCCTCTCCTTTCTCAATATAAGTGTTAGTCATTCTTGAGACAGGGGCGAATTTATAAGATTCCCTCCTTGATGAACCCGTAGAGCTCATACCAAGTTTCTTCCCATTAAATTGATCGACTATATAGGATTTCAAAATTCCATTTTCAATTAAAATATTTTTTCTTCCCTCCGCTCCCTCGTCATCAATATTAATGGAACCCCACTCGTTTTGAATCGTTCCGTCATCAATGGCGGTAACCTTTTCCGAGGCGATTTTCTCTCCTAATTTATCCCGAAATACTGAGGCGTTTTTCGCTACCGCCGCCGCCTCAAGACTATGACCGCAAGCCTCGTGAAAAATAACACCTCCAAAACCGTTGTCTATAACAACGGGCATTTTGCCTCCTGGACAAAAATCCGCTTTAAGCATAGTAACCGCTGAACGGGCCGCCTCTTCCGCCATTTCGTTTAAATCAATCTCGTCATAAAACTCAAGTCCCTTTAAAGCTCCTGGTCCCAAATATCCTCTTTGCTTCTCGGTCTTCGACGAGGCTACGGCGCTTACGAAAGCTCGTGTGCGCACACGTCTGTCCCTCGCCCAAAGCCCTCTTGAGTTGGCGATTAACACCTCCTGAGTTGAATCAAAATATCCCATACTCGTCTGACTTATCAAATTACTGTATTTAAAAGCGGAATTGCTGGCATCAAAAAGCATGTCAGCGATAACTTGTCTATCAACGTCAGATGGTATAATAAGGGCCTTATGCCTGTTAGAGTCCCCTCTATAATCTCTTTCGACAAAATCATTAATTACCGCCCCGTCGTTTTTGTTGGCGGCTAAAGAGGCTTCCCTCGCCATTTTTATAAGATGGTCGTAAGATAGATCGTTTGTGTAAGAATAAATAATTCTCTCCCCGCTGAAAATTCTAAGACCAAGTCCGTAATCAAAACCAGAAACAATTTTGTCAGCCTTTCCGTTTATAAAAGATATACTGTTTTTTTTGTTATGCTCAATAAAAACTTCCGAAAAATCTCCCCCAAAAGAAAGAGCCTCCGATAAAATATCATAAACTTTCTGTTTTTCAAACATAAAATTCTCCCCTTTTGTTTACGACGCCGCGATTCGCTCCTTAATTTTCTTCATATCCCCCGGCAAACACGCTGTGAAGCGAAAATTATATGCCGCCGTTTTTGTTTTTTTTGTAATAATATCAATAATTTTTATAAAACTTTTACTTGCAAAATATTAAATTATATTATAAAATAGAGCTAAGGAATTAATAATCCTTGTTCCACTATTTATTAAATATTACGGAGGTGCTTTATTATGGCATATCAAATTAGTGATGAATGTATTAGCTGTGGCGCTTGCGCGAGCGAATGTCCTGTAAGTTGTATTTCTGAAGGCGATTCAAAATACGTAATTGACGACAGCGCTTGCGTTGACTGCGGTACTTGTGCGAGTGTTTGTCCCGTGGGAGCTCCTACTCAAGGCTAATAAGAAATTTTATATAAAATGCTTGAATTGGTGTTTTATAACCGCCTTATCAGTATATTTTTATATATGCTGATAAGGTTTTTTATTACTGATTTTCCCTGTTAAAAACCACTTATAAACTTTCTAAGGAAATTTACAGTTAAAATTAATTATTTTATCTTGTTCAACAATATTTACATTATATCACAAAAACCCGAAAACCTAAACCCCTTTTTGATATTTATTTTTTTCTTATATCCCTTTCTAAATCACCCTCAGCCACAGCTTTACCAAAATCGCCGTAAACACTACTTTAACCGACGCCGTATAATATATCCTAAAACTAAAACCTTGCTCCCTTTTAATAATCAGCGTAATTTTTCAAACACGTTACAAATAAAAATTTTAAGCGTAATTTTCAATTCCTGTATAAAATTAAATTTATGAAGGGATTTGCTGGAACAAAAAAATAAAGTCCGCCCCCCAAAAGGAACAGACCCTATTCTTAAAATATAATAACTCTTAGTGTAATAAAATAAAACTCCGTCGGAATATCAGCCGCTTTTATCCATGAAGGAACAATAAAAGAATGAACAAAACATATTTAATAAAATCCAATATATCAAAAATTCTTTTACTATTCCGCGGTAAATATTTTATATATTCTTGAAAAAATAAATACTTATCAACTATACTAAAGAATTTATAAAAAATTTTTATAAATTAAATATTATGAAAGCGACAAATATTAAATACTATTTTTATACTAACACTGTTAAAACAGCTAATAAAAATTAACTTTCATTTAGTGTTAATTATTAAATGCTTCCATAAATATAAAAATCTTTTTAAATTCATAAATAACATTATATAAAAACGACAAAATAATAACAATACGTGAGTAATCGTAAAAACATCTTATCGCTTTATATAAACTCAAATTAAAACATAAAATTAAAACGCTAAAGGAATAAAATTAAGGAAATAAAATTTTTAGCTTAGACCAACGCGAAATATATACAATTCGCTAATAGGCTCTTGGCACTTCAGCGCCTGTAAAATATTTCTACTCATCAATATATTCCACTCTTTAAATACCATTTAAAATATTAAAAACCAAATGATATTTATTATCATCAAGCGTTTCTGTTTAAATTAAAATTAATATAGTCCCTCAAATAAAAAGCTGATATTCCCAAAGCTTTCGGCAAAATATTAATAGCCGTTTCTTTCGCTTCTTTTGTTTGTCTCCTGCTTATTAGTTTCCTGTTTGTTTGTTCTTTTATTCATATCCATATCAATTTCATTCGCGAACTCAGTTCTGTTGTTGCTGTTTTTATCAGTTCTTTTTTCGGTATTTCTCTGAGATTGTTTTTCGCTTCTTTTGTCCATAAAAGTATCCTCCTAAAAAATAAAAAAATTTATAGCAAAATTCATATACAATAAATGTACTTTCCTTTTGCAATAAATATTGTGCTCAGAAAAATAACTTTTATGCAAATTTATTTTTATAAATTTTCAAATTCATCAGGAGCCTCAAGGGTAATTTTTCCAAGTTTACAGCCTCTGAACTCATCTATAAGAATATTCGCGCTTCTGTCAAGATCGACTTCCCCGCCTTTGATTTTAAATCCCCTCGCCTCGCCTATTTTTTTTAAAATACAATCGGAGGAAACACTCTCATCAAAATCAATTTTATACCTTTCCTTTATAGAATCTGGATACAGCTTTCTCAAATATTCAATAAGGTTTAATGAGAGAGTGCGGGAATCAAGAATATCATCATTTACCGCTCCTGTTACAGCAAGCTTAATCCCTACAAAACGGTCGTCAAATTTGGGCCATAAAATCCCTGGTGTATCTAAAAGCTCAAAATCCTTTTTTATTTTAACCCACTGCTTGCCTCTTGTGACGCCGGGCTTATCACCCGTTTTCGCGGTTGCCTTTCCGACAAATTTGTTGATAAGGGTAGATTTGCCCACATTTGGAATACCCACTATCATAGCCCTTATAGGAACAAAAATACGTCCTCTTTTTCTAAGCCTCTCAATCTTTTCTTTCATAAGCTCTCTTGAAAATTCTGTAATATTTTTAATACCGTTTCCTGAAACCGAATTGACCAAAACAACTTTAAAACCTTTCTCATTAAAATACTCTTCCCATAACCTCGTTTTTTTATCATCAGCAAGATCTACCTTATTTAAAATAATAATTCTAAATTTGTCCCTCGCTAAATTATCAATATCAGGATTTTTACTGCTAAAAGGAATCCTCGCGTCAAGAAGCTCAATAACAATATCCACCAAAGATATATTTTCCGCCATCATACGCCTTGTTTTCGTCATATGTCCCGGATACCATTGTATATTCATATAAACTCTTCCTTCCAAAATAATAAGCCGTATCAAAAATGACACAGCCTACTATCCATAAAAAATTATTTCATTCTTTTATTAATATCTTCTTTAACTTTAGCCGCTTTACCAACTCTGTCACGAAGATAATTAAGTTTAGCGCGCCTTACTATACCGTATCTCACAACCTCAATCCTGTCAATTCTCGGAGAGTGTAACGGCCAAGTCCTCTCAACACCAACACCATAAGAAATTCTTCTTACAGTGAAAGTCTCGCGAGCGCCACCATTCTGTCTTTTTAAAACAGTTCCCTCAAACATCTGAAGTCTTTCTCTTGTACCCTCTACAACTTTAGCATATACTTTTACAGTATCGCCCACATTGAATTCGGTAACTTCACTTTTAAGCTGTTCTTTCTCAAGCTCTTTAATAATGTTTCCATTCATAAGGTAAAAACCTCCCTTTCAATCTTAGACATTCTTAACACATTTTCACTTTCATAGCAATCCGTAAAATTAATAACGGTAAAACAATAAAACATTTTTAAAACTAACTTGTCTAATAAATTATGATGTTTTATTGTCTCGCTACAATTAAATATTAATTTTTGAGATAATCAATATTTTATGGTGACAGAGGAATATCCGTATTCACATTTTATTATTATATTACAAAACAAAAACAAATGCAAGAAAAATTTATATTTTTTTTAATTTTTGTTTCTAAACCACTGTAATATGAATTTATAGCCAGACAGCTTCTTTTAATGTAGCCTCAGAATCAATTTATACTTATGATGAGAAAAATTAGTATTTAAATTTCCTAACTTGTTATTTTATGGAAACTCTGTCCGCGTTTACTTTGAGAAATCTATTTAATCAATTCCCTGTCAAGTAAAATATTATCTAAAATATCCGTAGGAATTTCAAATTTCGGGGCGCCCATATAACCTGGGGCAACTTCATAATCATTAAACATAATAACTAACTTTCCTTTATTGTCTATATAAAAATTCTGTTCTGCTTTTATTTGTTTAAAATAATCGTCGGAAGCCGTTTCATCATATATAAAATAAATTTTGTTTTCATCCGCTTTCATCTGTTCTTTCATCTGTTCTTTAATATTCTCACTAATTATATTAATATAAGATTTATCTTTAAAAAGACTTTCAAGCGTTACCACAGAGTTATTTTTTTTGTCAACAGTATACGCTTTATATTCAGTGGCTGAAGAGGCCATAACCGAGGTGTTATACACTATAATAGAGAAAACATCCTCATTATCGGCGCAAACCTCATAGCCTGAATTTACAGAATAATGTCCGTCGTTCGTATTTGATTTTATCTCTTCCATTTTCCTCAGAAAATCATCATAAAGTTTTTGTCCTTCTTTTATAAATTTTTCATTCAGTTCATTTTCAAGTTGTTTATTCTCAAAACCCGCTATATTCGGAACACTTATATTCGCCTCAAACCCATTTTCCTCTGTTTTATAATCGGTAAAAACAAATACCTTTACAAAAGGTCCCACAAACGGCATATCTAATAAACTTTTCGCCATAGCTGGAATTGAGTTTACGCTTACAATAAAACCGGCGAACAATACGGCGGCGGCGATTCCCGTTTTTCTAATCATATTAAAAAATTTCTCTCCCTTTACATTTTTTTTACTTCTCAATATAGCCTCCCTTACAATAAAATTAACTTCATCAGGCACCTCTATGTTATTAAACTCTCTTTTCAATTCATCTATTTTCTCTTTTTCAGTCATACTTATAAAACCTCCTTAGCCGTAATTTCCATTTTTAATTTTTTTAACCCTTTATAAAGCCGACTCTTTACAGTGTTTAAATTTAAATCAAGTATTTCAGCTATCTCATCAATTTTTAAATCTTGAAAATATCTCATAACAATTATTTCTTTATATTTAGGCTCCATCTCATTAAGTAAGTTATGTAAATCTATGTTCTCATAATTGTCAAAATATTTTTCTTTTTCAGATATATCCCCATTTTCACAAAGTATATATTTTTTATTTTTTCTTATAGTGTCTATCGCGGTATTCGCGAGTATACCATAGAGCCACGCTCTTATATTCGTTACCTTATCTGGTTTATAGTTTTTAAACGCTTTGTAAATTGTCTCTTGTACTATGTCAAGAGAATCCTCTTTATTCCTTACATAACTATACGCTAATCTGTAAAGCCCATTTTTATTTTCTAAAATTGAATTTTCCAACAGATTTATCTCCTTCATTAATCCGCCTCCTTTTATTTCTCTTTATCAAGTCATCATAATCAAAAATCTTTATTCCTATATTTGTCCTTCCTTATTGGTTTCTGATTATATGACGTTTCACGTAAAAAAAAAGTTTATTTTTTTACAAAAAATTTTTTTTATTCATAAAATTTATTAACTACAACCATAAAATTTATAATTCTACTTAAAAAACATAACAATCTCACAAAAAAATATTGACATATGACAATATATATGATAAAATGACTTCTGTTGTCAAATAATTTTTTAACTATAGCGGTCAATAAAAAAATAAACAGGATAGTTCTAAAAACTAATATATTAAGTAATTCTTTTGTTGATTTACGCTAAGAGTTTTAAAAATCTCTATATACGCAGTTGTGGCGGAATTGGCATACGCGCTAGACTAAGGATCTAGTGGTTCTGAACCTTGGGGGTTCGAGTCCCCCCAACTGCATTATGTTGACCTTATTCTCTTGTCATTGACAAGAGTTTTTTATTTTGTATTAAGAACTATTAGTCTTTTACTATAAACTCTTTTAACTACAAGGCGCTGGAAGGAGAGCGTAGTC
>CAJTVH010000063.1 GCA_910579745.1 uncultured Clostridia bacterium
GCGGAAAAGTATACATAAGCGTTACTGATGACGGAAAGGGACTTAATAAAGAAAAGCTTTATCAAAAGGCTTTAAGCAACGGTCTTATATCGAACAAGGAAATAACGGAATTTACTGACAGCGAGATTTACCGATTTATAACATTACCGGGATTTTCAACTAAAGAAGCGGTTACAGAATATTCCGGAAGAGGCGTCGGGATGGACGTTGTTGTAAAAAACATTCAGTCTATCGGCGGTAAACTTGAAATAGACAGTATTGAGGGAAAAGGGTCTGTAATGACTCTTGTGATACCTTTAACTCTTGCTATTATTAACGGTATTGTTGTCCAGGTGGGCGGCTCTTCCTTTGTGGTTGAAACCGCCTCAGTAAAAGAATTTGTAATAATTGAGGAAAAGAATATTTTGCGAGAACCCAGTGGAGACGAATACATCGTTTTAAGAGGAGAATATTTTCCATTTATACGTCTTAATGAGAAATATAATCTTTCCGCGGCGAAAAATCAAGAAGACGAAGGCATTGTCGTTGTATTGGAGCATGAAAACAGACAGGTTTGCGTTATGATTGATAATTTGCTTCAGGAACAGGAGATAGTTGTCAAGCCTATTCCATCTTATGTAAAACGAGTAAACGGTATTTCCGGCTGTACACAACTTGGAGACGGAAGTATCGCTCTTATTCTGGATATTGCCGGATTAATACAGGATGAGGAAAGGAGTTAATATATGACAGAGCAATTAAATGAGGAACTGTTAGAAGACGAGGATTCCCAAAAAGGAAAGTTTATGACTTTTAGAACAGGGAAGGAATATTTTGGAATAAGCATCAGTTACGTAAATGAGATTATAGGAATGCAGCCTATAACGGCAATGCCAGAGGTGGAAGATTATATAAAGGGTCTTATAAATCTTCGAGGAAAAATTATTCCTGTAATTGACGTTCGTATAAGATTCAAAATGGAGCCTGTAGAATATACAGATAGAACGTGTATTATTGTTATAGACGTAAAAAATACTGTTATTGGTTTAATTGTGGAAAAGATAGCTGAGGTAGACACTATAATGGATGAGGATATTGTTCCGCCTCCTAAACTCGGACGCAAGTTAAACGAGCATGACAAATATGTTTATGGGTTAGCAAGGACAGGGGATACCGTTAAACTACTGTTAGACCCTGAAAAACTTATAAAAGAAGAAGTTTTAGAGTCTCTTGATGAAATTCATGATGAAGAGGAAGAAGAACAAGAAAACGGAGGTAATTTATAATGGGTAAATTTTCAATTCGAAATATGTCGGTAAAGAAAAAAATTACTGTTTTTAGTGTTATAATGTTAGTTTTTATGCTAATTATCGCGGGTGTAGGTATTTATGTAGCCACAATGATTAACAGCTCAAGAGCGGCTAGATATAAAGATTATGGTCAAAGCGAGATAATATTACAAAAAGCTTTCGTTGATTTTTGCCAGGTTAAGACTCGTTTGAGAAATTTATTATATGTATTTGACGATAACCCTTCTAAATATGAAGAGGAACTTAAAAACACAAACAAGTACATAGAGGATATGGACAGGGAACTTGAGGAGTTCTCAAAGGGTCTTGCTGTTTATACTTCTGATGTTTCGGATGGATACAGAGAACTTAGAAATTATATTAATGAATATGTGGATACAGTTAATAAATCAATTCAATATGTGTCTGAAGGTAAAATTGAGGACGCTAAAACAATGCTTATAACTCAAGGAATCGCAACTGCCGATAGTGCCGAAGCGGCTCTTGAGTCAATTGTAGCTGAGCTTGAGAAACAATCAAGTGCTGAGGACACCAGAATAGCGTCGTTGGTAAACGCTCTTTATATTCTTATTATAGCGGCGAGTATAATAGGCATTGTGATTATGGTAATTTACGCTCTTATGTTAATAAAAGCGATTACGGTTCCTATGGCTAAGTTATCAATTGTAGCTGACAAGCTCGCTATAGGAGATATAGATGTTGACTGTAGCAAATATAGTGATGATGATTTGGGAGAATTAATGGATAAATTCTCAGATATGGCCATTTCAACTAAAGAACAAGCTAAAATCGCTGAGAATGTCGCTAAAGGAAATTTAAATATTCATGTTGAGCCAAGAAGTGAAAAAGACGTTTTAGGAAAAGCGTTTAAAAAACTTATAGCTGATAATAATGGAGCGCTTACGAATATTAAAGAGGCTTCTTCTCAGATAACAGTTGGTTCAGAACAGGTCGCTAACGCAAGTCAGGCTCTCGCTCAAGGTTCAACAGAACAGGCGAGTGCCCTTGAGGAAATAACAGCTTCTATTGAGGATATTACAAAACACACAAAAGAAAACGCGGCTGAGGCAAGTTCCGCTAATAATCTTGTAATCAATGTTAAAGACATGGCTTCAACAGGAAACGATAAAATGCATTCAATGATTGACGCCATGAAAGACATTAATGATTCATCAAATACAATTTCAAAGATTATAAAAACTATCGATGATATTGCTTTCCAAACAAATATTCTTGCTCTTAACGCGGCTGTAGAGGCGGCGAGGGCTGGTGTTCACGGAAAAGGTTTCGCTGTTGTAGCTGAGGAAGTAAGAAATCTTGCGGCGAAGAGTGCTTCAGCGGCAAGCGAAACAGCGGAGATGATTCAGGACTCTATATATAAGGTTGGCAATGGTACAAAACTCGCTGAAGAAACAGCTAAATCATTAGATGAGATTGTTAAATCTATTGATGACGTAGCTGATTTAATTGGAAATATTACAGTTTCTTCTAATAATCAAGCTACATCTATTTCACAGATTGACCAGGCGATTTCACAGGTTGCTTCTGTTGTTCATACAAATGCCGCGACAAGTGAGCAATGCGCGGCTGCCAGTGAGGAATTATCAAATCAGGCTGTTGAACTTAAAAGACAGCTGGGCAATTATACTCTCGCGTCACAGAAAGGTGTATCTGAGAGTAGTTATTTAGATACTTCTGACAGCAATTTTGAGGATATTATTTCTCTTGACGGTGGTACTGATAAATATTAATTTTTAGAAATATATATATTTATTTATATTTAGGATTGTTATAAAAATAAGTTAATGAAGTCTTGCGGTGAAGTATTGTGTAAGAGCCGCAAGACTTTATTATATTTAAGTTCTATAAATTTATATAAAAATAAAAAGCATGAAAAATATCTTTCACGCTTTTTATTTTTATATAAATTTATAACTTATTAAATTATATTATTTAAACGTCAAAATCAAGACTGCATTCTCTTGTTATGCGATTATATATACTTCCTATTAATTTTGCGAGAATTTGCTCGTTTTCAAGGAAAGTTTTGACATTTTCATTTAAAATTAACTTATGATATTGTTGACTAATACTTTTTTCATAATCAAAAGGAACATTTTCGCCGGTATTTTTTTTCTTTTGCAAATCTATATGAAGTTTTTTAAATTCACGAACTTTAAAATATAATTCAGAATCTTTTTTTATATGTTCTCTTGAAATTAAATAATCTTTATAATATTTACTGTTTTTTATAGCGTTTGTAAGATTATCAGATAATTTAAACAATTCCTCCATAAATTTAAACCTCCGCAAATATAGTAAGGACATATACAAATTATTCAAGTTATGCCGAAATGTGTTGAAAAATGAAATTAATAAGTTTCCGAAATTTTGTCTCTGTTTAATTAAACAATAAATTTATAACTTATTAAATATCCATAATTATAGGTAAAATCATAGGGCTTCTTTTCGTTTTATGCCAAAGAAAATCTCTGAGGGTATCTTTTATAAGAGTTTTTATATATGACCATTCATTTATATTTTTTTGTTCACATTTAAAGAGAGCGTCTTTTACAACGCTTTTGGCTTCATCCATAAGCTCTTCCGATTCTCTTACATAGACAAATCCTCTTGATATTATATCGGGACCTGAAAGCATTCTTCCAGTTTCTCTTTCCATAGACACAACAACTATCATAAGCCCGTCTTGAGAAAGATGTTTTCTGTCACGCAGAACAATATTTCCTACATCGCCTACGCCGAGACCATCCACAAGGACCTGTCCAGAGGGAACAGTACCATTTAATTTAGCGTTGTCACGACCTACTTCCAAAATATCTCCTATACCCATAAGAAAAATATTTTTTTTATCCATACCCATCGTACGAGCAAGTTTTTCGTGGGCTTTTAGATGTTTATACTCTCCATGAACGGGTATAAAGAATTTTGGTTTTAAAAGAGCGTGAAGAAGCTTAATCTCTTCTTGTCTGGCGTGTCCCGAAACATGAACATCCATTATACCGTCATATATAACATCCGCGCCTTTTTTTAAAAGCTCGTTTATTACTTTATAAATAGCTTTCTCATTACCAGGAATAGGACTTGAACTTATTATTATTTTGTCATTTGGTTTTACCTCTATTTGCTTATGGTCGTTTGAGGCAATTCTTGAGAGGGCGGACATTGTTTCGCCTTGACTTCCTGTTGTTATTATAACAAGCTGGTTATCTGTGTAATTTTTAATTTCTCCTATATCAATCATTGTGTTTTGGGGAACATTTAAATATCCGAGTTCACAGGCTGTTTTTACAACATTTGACATACTTCTTCCAACGACGGCGACTTTCCTCTTTCTTTTTGCCGCCGAATTTATAATCTGTTGTATACGGTCTATGTTTGAGGAAAAAGTCGCCACAAGTATACGTTGGTCTTCAGAGTCTTGAAAAATTTCCTCAAAAATTACGCCGACGGTTCTTTCACTCATTGTATATCCCGGATGTTCAACATTTGTACTTTCACATAAAAATAGAAGAACACCTTTTTTTCCGAGTTCAGCGAATCTTTGTAAGTCTATCATTTTACCCTGGATAGGTGTATAGTCTATTTTAAAATCACCCGAATGTACAACAACTCCTATAGGAGTTGTTATAGCGAAAGCGACGGAGTCAGCTATGCTATGATTTGTTCTTATAAACTCAACTTTAAAGACACCAAGTTTTATTATTTCACCAGCGGAAACGGAAAAACGCTCGACTTTATTTAATATATTGTGTTCTTTGAGTTTATTTTCGACCAATCCAATTGTTAATTTTGTTCCATAAATAGGAACGTTTACTTCTTTCAAAAAATATGGCAGACCACCTATATGATCTTCGTGGCCATGGGTTAAAACAACACCTTTTATTTTTTCTCTATTTCTTATAAGATATGAATAATCGGGAATAACAAGGTCTATACCCAACATATCGTCCTCAGGAAAAGCGATACCGCAATCGACAATTAAAATTTCGTTATTGTATTCAAACGCAGTTATATTTTTTCCTATTTCATGTAATCCGCCCAATGGTATAATTTTGAGCTTTGAATTTCTGCCTGCCAAGCAAACACCTCCATTATATTTTTAAGAAAGCTTTGATTAATCTACCGAAACGGTTTTCGAAAAATACTGGTTTATGGATAAGTCAAAAAATATTTTTATGGGGAACTTTATGTTATTAAGATTTAAAATTATTTTTTGATACTTGAATTAATCGGCCATTTATTCAGTTAAAACTTTTTATTTGATTTAAAAAGAAAAGTTATATTTAAAACCATAAAAGATTAATTAATCAATTATTCCTTAATTTAACAAACGTACTTATATAAAAAACCATAAAATAATCATAATACAACTTTTATAAGTCTTATTATATATTTTATAAATTATTTTTTATTGTTTTATTATAATAATTTTACGCATTGCGATAAAAAACTTTGAACAATTTATCAAAGTTTCAATAAAATAATACGAGCAGAGTGTTATGTTTATAAATGTCTGTATATTTACTAAAAATTCATTTCATAATCCGTTTCATTATCATGGAAAAGTACACTGACTTTTTTAAATTCATCATCATTTTCAACAAACTCGTAATAAGAAAATTCATTATCGGAATTTATTTCTTTTAAAATTGCCGCTTCTGGCTCATCTAAATCAACATCTTTCGCTGAAACAACAAGAAGGTATTTTGTCTTATTATTTTCAATAGCGTCAATAACAACAAAATCTGTCTCAATTCCGTCCTCGTCTGTCAATGTTATTGTTTCGTAAGTTTCGTCATCTTCAAAAAAATCACTTAATTCGTTATCTTTATTTTCCATATCAAAAATCTCCCGATTTTATATTTTTGCAATACTGAATTAATTCTTTTAATAATAAAAAATTAGTTTACTCTACTGTCAAGATAACCCTGCAATATAAATACAGCGGCCATTTTATCTATAACTTGTTTCCTTTTTTTTCTGCTTAAATCAGCCTCAAGAAGTCTTTTTTCCGCGGCCACCGTACTAAGTCTTTCGTCCCATAAAATAATCTCGATTTTAAATGTTTTTTCAAGACGAGTTTTAAAAGCTTCTGTTTTCTCGCATCTCTCGCCTATAGTATTGTTCATATTTTTAGGATAACCCATAACTATTTTTTCGATACTGTATTCTTTAATAAGTTCTCCGATTCTCTCAATACTGTATTTTAAATTGTTTTCTTCTTTTCTCTTTATTATCTCAACGCCTTGGGCTGTCCAGCCAAAAGGGTCGCTTACAGCGACGCCTATATTTTTTTCACCAAAATCAATTCCTAATATACGCACAGAATTATCCTTTCAAATTGTTATTAAGGTAATAGGTTACAAGTTCCTCAAGAAGTTCATCTCTCTCAATTTTGCTGATATTGCTTCTCGCGTTTTTATGACTTGTTATATATGTCGGGTCGCCTGAAAGAATATATCCGACAATTTGATTTACAGGATTATATCCCTTATCGGTCAAAGCTGAGAAAACGTTTGACAAAATTTCGTTTGCCTGACTTCTTTCATTTTTATTTGGGTTAGCGATTTTTTGAGTTTCAGAAATATTTTTTTCTTTCAAAATTATAAACCTCCTATAGCAAAACAATAAAGTATTGATAATCTATAGATATAGAAAACATAAATAAAGTTTACTGTTTTGCTTTCATCAAATTTGTGAATTGCCGTGAATACAGTAATTTTTAAACTTTTCCGCTCGATTTTAGAAACTAATGTTTCAACCCTATAATATATAATAATACAAAATTTAGATTTATGCAAATTTTTTTTATCAATATTTTCGCCAAAATATATTATTTATATATATTTGATGTTATAAATCGCCGTTTATACCGAGTGTGGCTTTTTTGCCATATATATTTAAATGGGGGCTTTATTCGTAAAAAGTTCTGTATATTCAATAAATATTAATCGCGAAAGTTTATGGGGAAAGCTTATAAAAAAGTTTTTATTAAAAAAATATTAAATTGTGGCAATTTCGTTTAAATCAAAGAAGGTTTTAGAAAAAATATTTTATGAGCCCCTCTCAAAAAATAATAAAGAAAATAGAGGGAATAATTTAAAAAATTTTTAATAAAATAATTTTTTCTTTCTTGAATTTATATTGTAATTGAGATTATATTAAAAATATTCCAATAAATTGGCTGCAACGGTTTCTTCTTTAATTATTTCAGATATTTTTACTCTTAAAATTTTGTTTGATATATCTTTTTCACTTTTGGCGTGAACGGTTATATAATTTGTGGTGTGTCCCTCATAAATATTATTTCCGATATGTCTCTCAAAAAGCACGTCTTTTTCTTTGTTGATATAGTTTGATAAAAATTTTTTATTTAATTCATTACTAACAGTTATCAATTTTTTACTTCGAAGATTTTTTATTTCTGATGATATTTGATTAGGATATTCCGCCGCTTTAGTGCCGATTTTTGGGGAATATGGAAAAACATGTATTTTAGCGAAAGCGATTTCTTTAGCGAAATTTAGGCTTTTGTTAAAGTCTTCTTCTGTCTCGCCGGGAAATCCAACTATTATGTCAGTTGTAATAGCGGCGTTGGGATAAAGTTTTTGAATTTTTTTCGCCGCTGTTTTATATTCAGCGGTGGTATATTGTCGATTCATTCGCTTTAATGTTCGGTCACATCCGCTTTGAAGAGAAAGATGAAAATGTTCGCACAGTTTTGGAAGCTTTTTTATAGTTTCGATAAACGAGTCTGTTACTATAAGCGGTTCTATGGAACTTAGGCGTATCCTTTCGATACCGTCTGTCTCATGTACTTGTTCTAATATTTTTTCGATACTGACATTTTTTAGGTCTTTTCCATAGGAGGCGACGTGAATTCCCGTAAGCACTATTTCTTTATACCCATTTTCAGCGAGCTTTTTTACCTCAAGAATGACGTCATCAGGGTGGCGGCTTCTTACGGGACCTCTCGCGTAGGGTATTATACAATAAGAGCAAAATCGGTCGCATCCGTCTTGTATTTTTAAATACGCTCTCGCCCGACCTTTTAAATTATTTACGGAAAGGTTTTCAAAATCCACTTTTTTCATTACATTGTTTACCATATTTATTATTTTTGTTTTGTCCGAATAATTTTCGACTATTTTAACTATATCGTTTCGGTTTTTTGTTCCGGTCACGATATTTATCCCATCTATTTTTTTTACGTCATCAGGGGCAACCTGAGAGTAACATCCTGTAGCGACAACAATGGCGTCAGGATTTATTTTTTTCGCCCGGCGGATTGCTTGTCTTGATTTTTTGTCGCCGAAATTGGTAACGGTACAAGTATTTATTATATATATATCAGCGAATTTATCAAAATCGACTATTTCATATCCCTTTTTTTGAAAGAGCTCTGACATTGCTTCTGTATCATACATATTTACTTTACAGCCTAAGGTTGTGAACGCTACTTTTTTTTTACTCATATTATAAATCCTTTCAATAACGCTGTTCTTTTGTATAAATTTTTACATATTAAAAAAATGGAGTATACATTCTTTTATTGTTTTGTCATAATTGAAAAATCACAAAAAATTATTTAAGAAGAAATGTTTTGTGATTTTTTAATTATTATTGTCATTTCTATTGTTTAGATGTCTGAAATCGGAGGTGGCGTAACCTTCTATACGTTTGAAATTCGCGCGAAATACGGTTACATCCTCATATCCCACTTTTAAAGCGACTATCTCATCATCAGCGTTTGACGACAATATAAAATCCTTTGATTTTTCTATTCTTATTTTTGTTAAATAATCGCTGAAATTAACTTCCGAATATTTTTTAAATAATTTTTTAAAATACTCATATGAGCAATTAAATAAAGACGCTATTTTCTTCGCGTTTATATCCTCATAGTATTTGTTGTTTATATAATCTATAGCGGAGTTAAATATCTCGGTTTCTTTTTCGTTTCTTATTTTTATAATATGGGAACAGAAATTGTTTAAGCCGTTTTTCAAATAATTATAAGCATCATCTAAGGTTTTTATCTCAAAGACAACAGATGTTGGGAAAAATTGATTTATTCCTGATACGTTTAAATTTTGTTCTATAGCGTTTCGGTTTATTGATATTAATATATCTGTTACTATTTGTGACAAAAGTTTTGGTTTTATATCTGAACTTTTCCTTAAAGAATCAAAAATCTCGTTTAAAAGTTTCACGCAGTAATCATATTCTCCTATTACCGCCGTATACACCAAAAGTTCCTCTCGCTCTATAGGATACCTGTATGTAATGTCATTTCCAGGTTCTACGTATTCTCTCGGAATTATTGAGTTATAACCTGTAAAACAGCGGTATCTTAAAGCCGCTACGGCTTCTCTGTAAGAAACGGAAATGTCTTTTATATTTTCATATCTTCCGCCTACACCTATTGATACCCCGAGATTTATAGATATTTGCACTTCTATTTTTACCTCGTTTAGTAAGCGCATAATTTCCTCAAGCTCATTAAATCCGTAAATAATCATTATTATTTCGTTAAAATTATTTATAAAGGCTTTTCCTCTATTATTACCGCTTATTATTTTATTTATTTTGTTTAAAATACGGAATATGAAAATATGCTTTTCCCCTTCGTCGAAAGCTAAAACGACTTTTTTAAAGTGGTCGATTCTTAATACGGCGACCGAATAGGGTGGTTTTATATCTATATTTAAATAATCAAAACCGTTTTCAATTTCTCTTTCGTCTGAAATTGTTCCGTTTGTCAGATTTTTTAGAAACAATGTCTCAAAAAACATTATGTTTTCCTTATAACTTTTTAACATTTCTCCTTCTTCTTTTAGTTTTCTTTTTTTATTCTCATATATTTTTTTCGCTATATTTAAGTTTTTCTCAAGTTCTCCGGGTTTTACAGGTTTATACATATAGCCCGCGGAACCGTATTCCATACATTTTTGCATATAATCGGCGTCGTTAAACGTTCCGTATAGAATAAACGTTATTTCGGGATTGTAAGTATTCCAGTCTTTAAAAAGGCTTATTACATTTGTTCCGAAAATCCGTATATCAGCGATTATCAAATCAGCTTTTTTATTTTTTATGATATTTTGTATTTCCTCAAGTGAGGAAACAGATTTCTCAAATTTAAAATCTGTAAAATTACTTTTTATAAAGGCTTTAAAGTTTTTTAAATTATCACTGTCAAAATCTGCCACAATAACTCTTATCATTATTTTCTCTACTCCAATAAATTAATATTTTTTATACATATTCGGCGGATATTTCTCACGCGAAAGACGTGTTTCGATTAAAAACACCCGTGCTCAAAACTTTATGACGATATTCAATCGTCCGGATATGTGAATTTTAATTTGTAAAATATATTCTAAAATATATTTTACAATATTATTTGAAAATTTTAAATACTTTTCTTTAAATTAATATATTTTTGTGGTATTATATATTTATAAAATAGAATGTGTTTCTATGAGCAATTATTTTTTATAGTTTTAAAATTAATATTTTTATATAAAATTCAATTTTTGAGAAAATAATTTAAGATATAAACATTAATATTATTGTGTTTGAAAATAAGGCTTTACCAATTGTTTGCGGTAAGTTTAGAAAATATTTGAAAAAAATTTATAGCGGTTTGTTAAAATTGAGTAAATAATGATAATGGATTTTTTAAGAATATAGGAGCTATTTTTATACGTGGAGGTAAAAATGAATTTAAAAGAGAAAAAAATAAAAGATGTCGCTTTTGAGCTTATTCCTAAAAAGTTAAGAATTAATATTTTAAATCTTATATCTGACATTTGCGTAAACAAAAGAGATTTTTCTAATTATAAATTCAGAGAGGAAATAAAGGAGTATTTATATATTATTGAGAAGTTTACATTAGAATTAAACGATATTTTTTCTTTATCCATGGATAAAAGAGAAAAATTTTTGGATAAAATTAATGAAACGAAAAAGGATATTAAAGAGATAGCGCGGAGTCTTTTTATTTATGATAATTTTAAATTGATTTTATTTGATTTGTTTAATGATGAAAGCAATTACAGAAAAATTAATGAATATAATGATTTTCAAAATTATAAATTTGATTATTACGCTGTTTTAGGAGATTGTTTTAAATTTATTTATGAAAAAGAGGGTGAAACGGAATTTAGACAAAAATATATTGAATCTGTAAAAAAGGGAAAGATTATTTCTTGCCTTCCTATGAAAATGACAAAAGCCAGATATAATGATTACTTGAGAAATTCTTTTTTAAATATGTTTAGAGGCACCACAAAAAACTCGGTTATAGGACTTACGGAGTTTTTAAAGTATGCTTTCGCCCCATTTAATATAAAAGGGTATGGGAAGAATTTTCACCATATAGGCGATAAGCTTTTGTCGTTGTTTGATATTGATATACCATCTCTTTCAGACACTGATATCGAGGAAAACATTGAGTTGATCTTTGATTTGGAAGTTGATATTGATGAACTTAAAGAGATTTTATCTTCTTTTTACAATGATTTAAATTATATACAAAATCTCGCGCTTTTTTGTGTTGACAGCGAATATCTGTTTGAGGACGATATAATGTTTAAGGATTTATATTTTTCTACGAAGAATATTATTGAGGCGGGGGAAAACGAGATTTTTATTGATGATATACTTGACAGAGTATACGATAAAATTGAGTTGATGGAAAATGAGATTGACTCAATGGATAAAAATTTTGATGATATTTTAGATATGATTGATATTGAAAAAATTTCTGAGGACGTATATACTTATGTTATGACAAAAATTAGAATTGATGATAATTTTAATGAGGAGTTACATTTAAGCATGATGAATTGTTTTGACAGGGATGAAAATGACGTTTTAGCTGATGAACAGTTTTTAAATGATAAAATTGATGATTTTTTAGATTTTGTCAAAAATTCCTGTTTGAGTATTCCAAACCCAAAAGCTAAGAAAATTAAAGCTATATTTTTAAGAAATATTATGTGTCCAATGGATTCAAAGGAATATAAGGAATATATTGAATACGTTATAAAAAGTTTGGAAGATATGGAAAGAGAAACAGAGTATATGTGTAAATTAAGTGATTTATTTGAAAGGGAAGGATTTAATATAGATAATTATAACGGTGAGAATAATATGGAGCATAAACATCATGAGCATTGCGACTGCGGTCATACTCATTGTCATTGCTGATTATATAAAACGCTATTAACGGCTTTAGCGTTTATAAATATGGTTGATAGATTTTAAAGTTATCATAGTATCCCGACTTATATAATAAAATTTATTATATAATATTTGTCGGGGTGCGCTTTATGCATAAACCTAACATAAAAATGAAAAAAAGATTGCTGTTCTTTTTGCTTTGTTTTGAGTTTTGTTTTTTATCGTTAATTATAAGGGTTTTTTATATACAATATTTTGAATCTGAGTTTTTACAAGAGAAAGCTTATGAACAGCAGACCCGTGACAGGCTTATTAAACCTAAAAGAGGGGATATTCTTGACAGGAATTTAAACGATATAGCGAAAACCCAAACAGTTTGTTCGGTAAGCGTTATTCATGCCCAGATTACTGATGAAAAGAAAGCGGCTGAAATTTTATCTAAAAAGCTTGAGCTTGATTATGATTTTGTTCTTAAAAAAATTCAGAAAAAAGTCGCTCTTGAAAGGATAAAGACAAAAGTAGATAAAGAACTTGGTGATGAGATAAGAGAATTGAATATTGATGGTATTGTTATTGACGATGATATAAAAAGGGTTTATCCTTATTCAAATCTCGCTTCTCAAGTTATCGGATTTACAGGAAAGGATAACCAAGGAATTGTAGGTCTTGAGGCTAAGTATGATGAATTTCTTAAGGGGGAACAGGGAAAAATTCTTACAGAAACCGACGCGAAAGGCGTTGAGATGAAAGACGGGAGAGAAAGCAGGATTGAACCTATATCCGGTTATAATCTTGTTACAAGTATTGATATTAATTTACAACAGTACGCGGAACAAACTGTTGAGAAGGTAGTTGAGGCTAAACAAGCTCAAAGGGGATTGATAATACTTATGAATCCCCAAAATGGTGAGATATACGCTATGGCGAATAAACCTGATTTTGATTTGAACGAGCCTTTTAAAATTAATTCTGAGGAGCTTCAAAGCATATGGGACACTTTGCCTGAAAAAGAAAAAAATGACTATCTTAACAAGATGTGGCGAAATTTCGCTATAAACGATACTTATGAGCCAGGTTCAACTTTTAAAGTTATTACATCCGCCGCGGGACTTGAGGAAAAAGCGGTTGATTTAAACAGTTCTTTTAACTGTGGGAGCGGCAGAACCGTGGCGGGAAGGCATATAAAATGCTGGCGTTCTCCAAGAAGTCACGGAACTTTAAATTTTGTGCAAGGAGTTCAGAATTCTTGTAATCCTGTTTTTATTGATGTCGCTGCGAGGCTTGGCCCTGAGAAATTTTACTCCTATATGAAAAAATTTGGGTTTGACAGGAAGACCGGAATTGACTTGCCCGGTGAGGCGAAAGGGATTATGCATAAACTTGAGAATATAG
>CAJTVH010000064.1 GCA_910579745.1 uncultured Clostridia bacterium
GGAAAAAAGCCGAACAGCATAAGGCGTGGCGCAAAAGGCAGAAAGCCGGTACTATTGTAATTGGAGCCGTCGCAGCCAGTTGGATTACTATTACAACATCCTTTGAAATGCTTAATGACGATGGAAGTCCTATAATAGAATTACAAAAAACACTTGACGGAATTTGTCCTAAACTTTTATCGGTTATTACAGTTATATTCTGTTGGTGGCTTATGAGTAAGAAAAAAATATCTCCTACTTTAGTAATGCTTATTTTAGTAGTAATAGCTTTTGCCGGCGTCTTATTAGGATTTTTTGACCCGAAATTATCATATTAATGTTGAATAAAATATATTTTCATGTAAAATGTTTCCGTTTTTTGTAAAGAAACGGAAACATACAAATTTTAATTGTATTATATAAGGCAAAAAGTAAGGGAGGACAATATTATGGCTAAGCTCAACAAAAAACAACTTATAAAAGAAGCAGAGGCTCAGACAAAAGCTTTAATGACCATAAAGAAATGGCTATTGTATGCTATAGGGATATCTACTTTTGGTATAGCGTTAGTTTGTTTTTCATTTTTGGGAAGTACTACTTATACTACTATTGGTATTATTGGTACTGTTTGTACCTTTTTATCAATTTTAGCTGCTATATTGATAAATTTGGGTATAAAAAGAGGAACAAAAAATGTTGAGCAAATTTTAATTGCGGTAGAAAATATGAAGTAGGGGAATGATTTGCTATGAACTATTCACTGATTTGTATGGATATTGATGGTACTTTAGTAAACAGCGATAGTTGTGTTCCTGATGAAGTAATAGCTGCGTTAAAGAAAATATCAGATATGAATATAAAATTAGCTTTAGTTTCAGGAAGATATCCCTCAGGAGTAAGGCTAATAGAAAAACAGCTTGGAGTTAATTGTATTAAGGCAAGCTATGCGGGAGGTTATATTTTTGATGAAAATAAGTGCCTTTATTCTAAAAGCCTGAACCTTGAAACAGCATTACAGGTATACGATATTGCTCGAAAAAACAACGGAGATTGTTGGTTTTTTTGTGGAGAAAACTGGTTTGTTACAGAAATAAATGATGGCGTCGAAACAGAATGTTTTAATGTTAAGGCAAGACCGAAAGTTGTAAGTCTTGATGAATTTAATGATATATGTGGACGAAAAGAAATAAGTCCAAATAAAGTTTTAGTAACAGGAAAAAATATATTGTAAAAAAAAATCAGCGATGAAATTAAAAGCTATAATCTTGATATACAGTTAGGATATTCATCAGATATTTATCTTGAGGTGATTCCTTTAGGGATTAACAAGGGAATGGCCCTTGAAAAAATATGTGAAATCAATAACATAAATATTGAAGATACTATAGCTTTTGGAGATCAGGATTTAGATATACCTATGATAAAAAAAGCGGGAACAGGAATTGCTATGGGTAACGCTGTAAAAGAATTAAAAAATACGGCAAAATATATAACAAAAACAAATAACGAGGCAGGAATAGCCTATGCACTTAAAAAAATACTTAAAATTATTTAGTCAGGAGGAATTAATATGATAGTATTTGAATTTACTGTTAAAGATGAGAACGGTCTTCACGCAAGACCCGCAGGACTTTTAGTTAAGGAAGCTATGAAATGTAAAAGTTCAGTTACATTAAAGAAAGGAAGTAAAAAGGGTGACGCAAAGAAAATATTTAATGTAATGGGACTGTCCGTTAAACATGGAGATATTATAGAGGTTGAAGTTGAGGTCGATAATGAAGAAAGCGACGCAAAACTCTTAGAAGATTTTATTACGGCAAATATTTAATGATTCCGCATCAAGAGAGGTGATGAAATATGTACTCATTAAATGGAAAAACTGTTTTTGCGGGCATTGCTATAGGAAAAATCGAGCTTTTTAAAAAGGAACAACAGAGTGTAAGGCGATACAGTATTGATAATGTTGATTTTGAGATTAAAAGAGTAAGTGTTGCGAAAGAGGAAACTATATCTCAGCTTAAAGCGCTTTATGAAAAGGCTTTAATTGAAGTCGGCGAGTCTGGCGCTATGATATTTGAAATTCATCAGATGATGCTTGAAGACCAGGATTATTTAGATTCTATTGATAATATTATTAAAAGTCAAAGTGTAAATGCTGAGTATGCTGTTGCCGTAACAGCAGATAATTTCGCTAATATGTTTGCCGCAATGGATGACGAATATATGCAGGCAAGAGCAGCTGATGTCAAAGATATTTCTGAACGACTTATAACTGTTTTGAAAGGAAAAAACGATGATATGTCTCAATCTGAGGAACCAGTTATATTAGCTGCTGATGATTTATCTCCAAGTGAAACGGTACAAATGGATAAAAGTAAAATACTTGCTTTTATTACTAAATATGGTTCAGCAAATTCACATACCGCAATATTGGCGAGAACTATGGGTATTCCAGCTCTTATAGGTATTGATTATGATGAAGATATAAATGGTAAAATAGCTGTAGTTGACGGAATTAACGGAAAACTTATTATAAATCCGGACGATGACATTTTACAGAAATATAAAACAAAACAGCATGAGGAAGCAGTAAAGAAAAAACTACTTAATGAAATGAAAGGAAAAGAAACCATTACAAAAGACGGCAGAAAAATTAAACTCTATTCAAATATTGGCGGTGTTTCAGATATGCCGTCAGTTCTTAGCAACGACGCTGAGGGTATAGGTCTTTTTAGAAGTGAATTTTTGTATCTTGAAAAAGATAATTATCCTACAGAAGAGGAACAATTTGCTGTTTATAAGTCAGTTGTTGAAACTATGGCAGGCAAACAGGTAATTATAAGAACCCTTGATATAGGAGCTGATAAACAGATTGGTTATTTTAATCTTGACAAAGAAGAAAATCCTGCGATGGGTTATAGAGCAATTCGTATATGTCTTGACAAAACGGAAATATTCAAAACTCAGTTAAAAGCTCTTTATAGAGCAAGTGCCTTTGGTAATGTTGGTATTATGTTTCCTATGATTATATCAATTGAGGAAGTTAAAAAAATAAAGAAAATTGTTGAGGAAGTTAAATCGGAATTAAGTACAATAGGCATTTCTTACGGTAAAGTTGAACTTGGAATAATGATTGAAACCCCTGCTGCTGTTATGATAAGTGAAGAACTTGCCAAAGAGGTTGATTTCTTTAGTATAGGAACAAATGATTTAACACAATATACATTAGCTATTGACAGACAAAATCAAAAACTTGATAACATATATGATTCTCATCATCCCGCTATTTTAAAAATGATTAAAATGGTAATAGATAATGCACATAAACATAATACGTGGGTTGGTATATGCGGAGAACTTGGAGCGGATATAACATTAACAGAGAAATTTGTCAAAATGGGTATTGATGAACTTTCTGTTTCTCCTAATTTTATTCTTCCTCTTCGAAGTTGTATAAGAGATTGTAATTATGGAAATGTTTAAAATTATAAAAATCTAAATAATTTTGGGGCTGTCACACTAAGCATAATATATACAAGATATAGTATGAATAAAACTTTAAAACAACTATATCTTGTATTGATTTTTCTTAATGCGACAGCCTCAAGGCTTTATAGCAATTCGAAAAAATTTTAGTGCAAATGGATAAAAAAATTTCTTAGATATATCAGCTTTATTGAAATTTAATTTTTGTTTTTTTTATTGATTTACTATAAATAGGTCTAATATTATTTGTAATTTAGTACTTATAGTGAACCAAAAAAATAAATAGAAAAATCTCAAAAAACTTGATATATTAAATGATTTTTTTATTGGTTCGCACTAAAAATTTTGCGAATTGCTGTAATAAAATTTTTAACTATAATATTTTGGCAGGCTGAGCGTTATACGCATACACACAAAAGCAAATTCCCGCTCCGCTGTCCTCAATAGAGTATCCCTCCATTAAAACATCGTCACAAGTAAATTATTGTTCTCAAATATTGGCGTTACTCTGTACAAAACGCGATTATTTGTTTCTTTATTTTACATAGTCGGCTGTCATATTCTTAAAATGCAGCATACCCTCAATATTCAGGTATTCTGTACCCGTTATTAATTTTTTTCATTCGCGTTTTTTCCTGTAAGCTGATAGTCTATAAAATGACAACGATTATAAAGATATTTACTGTCTACATTATCATATTTTATTGTTTGCCAGCTACTTGGGTTTAACGCTGCATATACTTCCTCGTTTTTCTGTCGGAATTATATCTTTCCCAACACAAGCGTAAGCGACACCGCATCTGCCTAAATTGCCAAGGGACAAATATTCCTCAAAAGACACTTGTCAAGTATAAAACTATAAATTATTATTAGCAGTGTTGTTGTATTTTAGGAAAAAAATTATTTGTTTATGGAAAGTGAAAATAATGATATGCTATAGTCCGTTTTGGGAAACTCTTAAAAAATCACTTGAATCAACTTATACCCTTATAAATAACTATCATATTTCAAGCTCTACAATAGACAAACTTAGAACCTGTCTAAAATCTAAAAAAGCCTGTCTAAAAACAAAATATACACAAAAAATTAGCGAAAATAAAATCATTTTGAAGCGTAATGATTTCATTTTTTTTGATATTTTAATAGTTTTTAGACAGGCTCTTAGAAAAATAAAACAGTAACAACTACTTCATTAAATGACCTTTTCCGTATCTTAAATTGCAAACTTGAAAAAATAGCAAAATACATTCCTTCAGATAATGACCAAACGTTGTAAAAAAATTAGCAAAAATAATATTATGTCTCAAGTATAGATGTATCAATAACAAAAATATCGGCTTTTTTTATTTTTGTTATCATTCTCCATTGTTCAAGAATCTCAGCGCGGTTTCTTCCGAGCTGGTCAATACTTTTAATTATTATTAAATCATTTTCTTTTATATATTTAAACATTCTTTTATATTGTTTTCTGTCAAAGTCTTTTCCGCTTTGTTTATCCATATAGATATTTTTTTCAGGAACATTATACTCATTCAGCGCTATAAGCTGTCTGTTCTCGTTCTGTTCCTTTGTGGAGATACGAATGTAACCAAAAACCATAATTTAATCCCTTCTATGTGAATAGGCTTTCCCTCATTATTTATTATAAAATAAGGCTTCTATTTAAAAACTCTGCGACAATTTTAGACTAAACACCGAAAAAAATTGCTGTAAGCGCAGTTTTATAATAAAAGTCTTTTGTTATATTGGGTACTATAGCTGTTTGATTACATTTCAGCTTCTACTATAAAAAATTAAAAGAAAAATACCCTGTTATATCATTTGTGTTGATTATTCCTTATTTTACAAAATAGATAAACAAATATGGAGAACAGTTGGGGCGATACTACTAAAACTTTAGAATATACAGAAAGAAAAAAGCATATCACAATATTTAATTTGATTTAACAAAAAAGGCGGCTATTCCAATTTTAATGAATAGCCGCCTTTTTTGTTAAATTTACTCTTTCAATCCTAATAATTTAAGATATACAGAATATTCCACTTCTGGTATGTTAAGACTTTGCATAGCCTTTTTAGCCGTTACATCAAAGTTTATCATTACTTGCTTTATATCTTCTGCTCTCGTTTCTTTTTCTCTGTCCAATGCAATTTTTTCTATTATCTCACACATTTCATACGCGCCCCTTTCCTTATTTTTGTAATAATCGACCTTATCAGCCCATATTTTATTATACATATCCTTTGCATTTTCGCAGTGCATATCGTGCATAAGTCTGCCAAGTGGTGTATCATCTTGTATTTTTGAATTTACATAAATGATGTGATTGCGATCGCCAAAAATTTTATAATTAAGTTCCTTAATTCTTCTGTCAATATGATAAATGGGCTTTCCTCCACCGAGAACGTCATTCTTTGTTATCATAATTACATAGGTTACAGGCAATTCGCTAAACTCCGCACCTGTTTTTAGCAGTTCCATATCCATAAGACTCGAATTAAACCTTGTTCTTTCAGGTATAGCTCCCTCATTATCATTCTGTACCTCAATATTCATTACATCGCCGTTTTCATCAACTGCTTTTATATCAAGTCGTACAGAACGACCTCTAAGGCTCTGAATACCATATTGTGTATGAAGGTCAATAATTGTTATTTTTCTATCTAAAATAACACTAAGCAGTTCTTCCGAACATTTTTTATCTTTAAAAACTACGCTCATAAAAGTATCTGACATCAAAGTAAATTTCTGTATCGCTTTATCATACTTATTATGTAAATCTTCTTTTTCCTGCGCAGTTAGATTTTTAAATTTATTTTCTTCTGTCATCTTGCACCTCTTTTTATCATTACCGTTTATTAAAATTATAGTCAAGTAACTTAAAAAAGCAAAAGACCGTGGGACTCTGTCCCACACTCTACAAAGGTTTTCAGCCTTTGACTCACTGCAAAAACTTCGTTTTTGATTGTTTTTCTAATTTTTCGTTTATTACAAATTTTTCTGAACAAGGTGCATATGCACTTTGTATTGATTGAATTTAAATCATTTACCATTTTTCACCTAGATACTGCATTCCCCAGTCTTTTCGCAGGCTAGTCATAATATTCATTATATCTCTTGAGAAAGAAAGCTTCATAATGGACGCATCACCCGTACAGACAGCTTCTTCCATATCCACCATTTCATAATATAATGCGTTTTCCGTTTCACCTGCTGCGAATTCCTTTCTTTCACCTGTTTCAGCATCGACAAAGACAGCCTTTGAAGCACGTGGAAATTCCATAATTTCGATATATCCTTTCTCACAGCTAACCATCGCTCTTTTTGGCTGTTTGGAATGCATTGAAAGTGCGACTGCTGCCATTTGTGATGAAGTATTCTTTAAAAGAATAGTTGCCTGTTCATCTGAACCGGTTGGTGAGGGAAGCCATTGACTGAACACCATTTCTGGTGTATCTTTCATAAAGCTACGTACAATCGAAAGCGCATATACACCTATATCCAACAGTGCACCGCCTGCAAGATTCACATTAAAAAAACGATTATTCATATTGTACTCTTTAAAGCTGCCGAAATTTACCGTAATCATATTCACATTGCCAAGTTCTCCGCTTTCGATAATGTCCCACAATTTTTTATAAAGCGGCATATGCCATATAGTCATTGCTTCAGCCATTATTAAATGATTCTTTTATGCCAATGCAACCATTTCATCAAGCTCACGACTATTTAAAGTAATGGATTTTTCTACTAAAATGTGCTTACCATGTTCAAGTGCTGCATTCATAAATTGATAATGTGTGTTGTGTGGGCTGGTGATATATATGATGTCTACTTCATCATCAAAAAACATATCTTCAACTTTGTCATAAATCTTTTTGATTTTATACTTTTCTGCAAATGAAACTGCCTTTTCATGTGTACGATTCCACACGGCATAGAGTTTTTTGTTCATCTTCAAAAAAGTTTGTGCCATCTCATTAGCAATTACACCAACACCAAGCACTGCCCAGTTTAACTCCTTTTGTTTCATCGCTGAAAACCCCATTGATAAATTTTATACAAAATAATTATAGTCAAATAACTCGAAAAAGTATTTTTGATGATTTTCAAGTTTATTGACTATATATTAACACACTTTCTACTGATTTTCAAGTATCAGAGAAAATATTGATATTGCTGTTTTGTCAGATAATTAACTTCTACTGCCGTTTATATCGTATTTTTTATATTTTGTGAATGACTCCGCAAAAACCTTGTAGGCGGAGTCATTACAGTTACAACAAGTCTAAGCTCTGTATTTGCAGAATCTTATGGTTCAAATATAGATACTCAAATTTATACAAAAGATGTTGCTTATATTGAAGATATTAAAGGCAGGGTTGAGTTTAATACTAAGTCGGATATTAAGGTTGAAAACGAGAATGCCGGCTCAATAACTACAAAAAAGATTAACATAAATAAGCAGGAAATCAAAGGCGGCGGTGAAACTGTTATTTCAAATAAAAAGAAAACAAGCTATAAAAACGTTAAGACAAGAGCAATAGTTGATTTAGATGTTGAAATTAATACACCGATCATTCACGGCGAAAATGCGGACGTAACAATAGGGAGTGAGTCAGAAACAAATTTTGAAAATATTGAAGCTGACAGAATATATAAGTTTGACTATTATTATAATAATCCTGTCAGACTTCCTTATTGAGGAAAACTCTTATACTAATCTCATTTAAAAAAGTGGATATAATGCTTTTGGCAGCTATGAAAACAAAAAATTATTTTATTTTGAAATTTCCCGAATTACTCCGCAATTCTCTCTACGCTTTCGGTGTTTGTTTCCAAACACCTTTCGCTGAATAAGCGCCGCAAAGATATGCGGGCGGACGCAAGTCCGACTTTTGCGCAGCCAAAAGCGCTGACTAATCAGTGCTTTCACACCCATAAAATATTTTTTTGCTTTTAAGTCGTTTTAGCTATATTTTAAAGAGAGATTAGTATTAGAAAGATGTTTTGTTTAAAAAAAAGGAGGGCTTAATATGAATAGTAAATTGTTAAGAAATATAATTGGTGGTTTTGTAATAGCAGCCGCAGCAGTTTCTGTTTTTGCTCCAGCATTTGCTGATATAACTGTAACTAAAACATATGGAGAGCCTGAATATAGTGAAATAATCATTATAAACGACAAAAATGCAGAGAATGTTAATGTATACGGTTTATCAAATAACTTAAATATTGGCAGGGACGAAATTGACAGCTATAAGTCATTAATCAATGAAAGAATAAACACCATAAAAAACAATATACTGCAAAAAATCAATAACGGTGTATCGGGCGGCAGTTTTGATTTTACGAATAACAGCAATTATGATGAAACAGTTGTAGATACAGATGAAGCGGCATATTCCGAATACATAACAAAAGCTCTTGAACTTACAAATATCGAAAGAGCTAAGTACAATCTTCCACCACTAAAATTAAGTGATGCACTTTGTAAGTCGGCTCAGGACCATGCTGATGATATGTATAATAACAATTATTTTTCTCATACGTCACAAGATGGCAGAACAATGAGTGACAGAATAGGAAAATATTGTTCTGCCTATATGCATAAAGGGGAAAATATAGCAATGGGATATGGTTCTCCGGAGGCGGTTGTTGAAGGCTGGATGAATTCCGACGGACACAGGGCAAATATACTTAATACAAATTATACAGAAATCGGAATAGGATATAACAATGGATATTGGGTACAAAACTTTGGCGGATAATTAAAAGATAGGGAATTGCAGATGGTTTACTATTCAATTTTGAATATACTTTGCAGTTCCTTATTTTTATATTGATTTTTTGATTTATTTACTTATTCAAAAACTGTAGAATAATATGTAAAATGTATTGAAAAACTCATCAATTTATGCAATACTATAAATAATAAGATATATCATAAAAAAGAAATGAGATACTTTTTGCCTTGGAGGTATGCATTATGATTATAGCAATACTTGGAGATATAACAAAAACAGAGTGTGCACATGCTATTGTAAATGCCGCAAATACAAGCCTTTTAGGCGGCGGAGGGGTAGACGGTGCGATACATCGTGTGGCAGGACCGGAACTTTTGCAGGAGTGCAGGAAACTTAACGGCTGCAAAACAGGAGAAGCGAAGATTACGGGCGCGTATAAGCTTTACTGTGAATATGTTATTCATACTGTCGGTCCTGTTTGGAACGGCGGTAAAAATTCGGAAGAAGAAAAACTTGCAGATTGCTACAGAAATTCGATGAAACTTGCAGCTGAGAATGGTATAAAGACAATAGCGTTTCCATCAATATCAACAGGTATTTACCGTTTTCCTGTTGATAAAGCGGCAAAAATAGCTGTGAGTACAGTTAAGCGATTTCTTGATGAAAATCCCGGAAAGATTGATAAAGTGACTTGGGTGCTGTTTGATAACAATACATTAGATGTTTACAGGAAAGAAATAGAGCTGCTAAATCAATAACTTTCAAAGTAACGGCAGACAATATTGGAGGAATATTAAATGAATTATAATTTTTACGGCTGGGAAAATGCTGATGTAAAGCCTATTAGTAATAAATATGAAAAAATAACTTCGCCAAAGGAATTATATGATATTTTATCCGATATATGGTGTGAACAAACATGTGCACCGAGAATGAGGGATAAATGGAGAAAGGATAACAGAACATTGGGACAGTGTTCAATTACCGCGTTTTTAGCTCAGGATATTTTTGGAGGAAAGGTTTATGGAATATTAAGACCGGACGGAAACTATCATTGTTACAATGTAGTGGGAAACTGTTGTTTTGACCTTACAAGCGAGCAATTCGGTGAGGAGGCAAAGCATTTGGTATACAAAGATAATCCTGAGCAATTCCGTGATGTTCATTTTTCAAAAATTGAAAAGAAAGAGCGATATGAGTATCTGAAGAAATTGTTGGAAGATAAACTTGCGAACAAGCAGTAAAACAGGAAGTGAAACTATGAATAAAGTAATAGGGATAATGGCACACGTTGATGCGGGAAAAACCACATTTTCCGAGCAGCTGCTTTATAAGTGCGGCAGCATCAAAAGTATAGGGCGTGTAGACCATAAAACATCTCACCTTGACAGAGATGAAACGGAAATGAAAAGAGGAATAACAATATTTGCGGATCAGGCGGAATTTACTATTGGTGACAACAGATATTTCTTGATAGATACACCAGGGCATATTGATTTTTCTGCCGAAACAGAACGTGCGGTTTCGGTACTTGACTATGGGATAATTATAATAGACGGCAGCAGCGGTGTGCAGGCACATACATTAACTATTTTCAGAATAACACAGAGGTATAATATTCCTATATTCTTTTTTATAAATAAAAGTGATATGCCAAATTTTAACAATGAAAATGTTATTTCCGAAATAAAAGAAAGATTGACGGAAGATGTAATAGAAATAGAAAAGATTAATGATGAAAAGGTAAAAGAGTTTATTGCGGAACGTGATGAGGATTTTTTTAATAAATATTTGGATGAAAATGTAACGGACAGTGACTGCGAAAATACACTAAGAAAGCTCGTTAAAAAAAGACTGTGTTTTCCTGTAATGACAGGTTCGGCTTTAAATGATACAGGTATCAGTGAATTTATAGAAGTTTTTGACAGGCTTACATTTACAGAAGATAAAAGTAGTGGTGTTTTTCGGGGTAAAGTTTATAAGATACGCCACGATGAAAAGGGAAACAGAATTACATTTATGAAAGCATTGAGTGGAAGTGTAAAGGTTAGGGTCGAATTTTGCTTCAAAAATGATGTAAGAGAAAAAATAAATGAAATACGATACTACAACGGTGAAAAATGTCGAAATACAAATGCCGCATACAGCGGCGAGCTTTTTGCTGTAACAGGAATAAGAAGCGCTGTTTGTGGTGATATATTGCGGTTAAACGTAGAAAACAAAACGGGAGTAGGGGAGTATTATATAAACAGTGCTGTTCAGGCTAAAATTGAAACAGCCGAAGACACGAGCAAATGTATGGAAATACTTAGAATTATAGAAGCGGAAGAACCGTCTTTAAATGTAGAATACCGCAAAGATACAGATGAAATACTTATAAATGCTATGGGCAAAATACAGCTTGAAATTTTAGAGGAAATGCTTGAAAGAAGATTTAATCTGAAAGTAAGTTTTGGCAAACCTACTGTGCAGTATCGGGAAACAATTAAGGGAAGTGTTATGGGTATAGGTCATTATGAGCCGCTTCGTCATTACGCGGAGGTTCAGTTTATATTGGAAGAAAATGAACGTGGGAAAGGTATCGAGTTTGAAAGCAGATGTCATATTGACCGGCTTGCCTTAAACTATCAGAACTTAATAAAAACTCACGTTTTTGAAAAGAAACACCGAGGTATTCTGACGGGATTTTCCATTACCGATATAAAAATTATATTAAACGACGGCATATCGCACTTAAAACATACTGAGGGTGGTGATTTTAGAGAGGCGACATACAGGGCAATACGTCAGGGACTTGAAAAAGCCCGTAATATACTTCTTGAACCGTTTTACAAATATGAAATAACAGCCGAAAACGGTTATATAGGCAGAATATTATCCGATATTCAGAAAATGCGTGGGAATTTTGAACCGCCTGAACAAAAGGGCAATATTACTGTAATTCACGGCAGATGTCCTGTAGAAACAATGTTTGACTATAACAGCGAACTTCTTGCTTTTACAAAAGGTAGCGGTAGTATAAGTATGATTTTGGACGGATACGATGAATGTACGATAAGTGATAGGATAATAGAAGAAATAGCCTATGACAAAGGTGCTGACAAGGAAAATACATCTTGTTCGGTATTTTGCAAAAAGGGTGCGGGATTTGTAGTAAATTGGTATGAAGTTGATAATTATGCTCATACACTGAAAAAGTGAAATACTGCCAAAATCTGTATTTGGAGTATAATAACACCAGTTTACAAATTTTTTAAAAGTATCCAATAAAGGTGGCTTTCACGCTTAAATTTTTTAAGTTCTAAAATGCTATATAAGCGCCGTATATTGGGCATTTGAATATCAAAAATCTGTAAAGTGGTGGTATAATAAAAAAGCAACCGGATTTAAATATCTAATTTGCTTTTTTATTTTGGCTTTTGATACAGCCTCTGCTATAGAAAATGTTTTGTTTGTATTATTTGATAAAAGTTATTGAATACATGTAATTATTTAAAGCCACTTATTATGCAGTTTTTACTTAGTTATATATTACCTGTGATATTTTGTTATTATCAGATATATTTTCAATTTTGGACATTATCTGCTTTTCATATTCCGCATTTCTTCCGATAAATTTTTTTATAGTATAAATATCGCAGATGAGTTCTGTGTATTCTGTAATAGTGTTCATTCTTCCTTCTTTTAAAAGAAAGTTGAACTTTTCTCTGCTATTGGGAATTGTATCAGGTTTAAAATATTTCGCAAAGGTTTCAAGAATGTCAATCGCTTCGTTATATCGTTTCATACTTGCGTAAACCGTAGCTATTCTTCTTGCAAGACAGTAACCGTCATAGCTGTATAATGTTCCGCATTCTTCATAAAGTTTATAGGCTTTTTGATAATATTCTATTATTATCAGTTTATTTGTTTTCGGATTGTCTTGCAGTTTAAAATTTCCATACATTGAATACAAATTTCCCAATAAGTGCTTTGTTTCAGAATTTAGATTTTCCTCTATTACGTTTATCCCTTTTTCAATAAATTTCAAAGCGGTATTAAAATTATTTTCATATTTTGTAATAAGGTAAACCGCCTTGAACATATAATACAAGCCTTTAAAGCTAACATTATCAGTCAGATTATTTTTTATGTAATAACTGTATTCAGTAATTACTTTTTTCATAACAGGCAAATCATTATATTTGTCAGCATAAGAAAATGCCTCACCTATAAAATTTAAAAACAGTTCTGTATTATCAACAAAAATTTTATTTATCATATTTTCAATAAAATCAAACATTTCATTGTAATAAAACTTATCTAACCCATAGGTCAAACATTCAAGTCTAAGGCTTTTTATAAGATTTTCACAAGCTGATACAGACGGCTTAAATTCTTCAATAACCATATCACGCATTACTTCATTTATATAAAGTATTTTATTTTCGTTTCTGATAAATCCCAACTCAACAAGTGTATTTATATCGTTTGCTGTTTCTTCAAAAATCCATTTTGCAAATCTTGATAAATCAATACCATTAACCGACACAAAACAGAAATTTGTCATTATATATTTTTGTTTTTCAGATAAATCGAATAATTTGAAAAGTGATATTGTCAATATGAGTTGACACTTTTTTTACAAGGATTCCATATCTAAGTTGCAACATCCAGAGATTTATAAT
>CAJTVH010000065.1 GCA_910579745.1 uncultured Clostridia bacterium
TTCCGTGGCGGTTGATAAGCTTTGAGCTCCCAAGGCCATTTTCTCTGATTCCTCCGATACCTGTCTCGCAGTTATATTAATTTGAGAAAGAGCGTTGTTAAGGGAATTTACAATCTGTCGCATAGCTTTTTGAATGGGCAAAAACTCTCCAACATAATCGTTCCCGATTGTTAAATTCATATTTCCCTTGGCCATCTGCGCCAATTTAAAATCAATGTCATTTATATATTCTTTCAGTTTCTCTTTTGTTTTGTGAATAGATTCTACTAACATTCCGATTTCAGAAGTATCAGATTCCAATGGAAATTCCACAGAAAGATTTCCCTTTGAGATTTCAACCATTTGATTTTTAATTTTAATTATCGGGTTTAAAACTCTTCTTTTTGTAATGGCCATACTGATTATTAATATAATACCTACCACAAAAATCGCCGAGATTATTATAATTTTTATGTAATCGGAATCTTGAATTAAATTTTCTACTTCTTCACGTGTTCTTATATTTAGTCCCTCAAGAAATTGTTCTTT
Source organism: uncultured Clostridia bacterium (assembly GCA_910579745.1). GTDB lineage: Bacteria > Bacillota > Clostridia > Lachnospirales > CAG-274 > MGBC114079. Next base: position 529 of record CAJTVH010000065.1, read on the forward strand.
AAGAGAATTGATTTTGGCGATAGAAGTGTTATATTCCTCCCCGTACACATAATTAACAGCTTCTTTCATAAAACCGTTTTGCACGTTCTCCATCGCTTTCTCCTCAAGAGGAATAAGATTGTTTGAAATAGAATACATATTGTCAATCATATTCTGTTCCTCTTTGGTAATTCCGATACTCTGCATCGCCGAGACGCCTATATCACGGTTTTTAAGGTTATTCACCTCATTCCAGTAGTTATCATAATGTTCTTTATTACCTGTCGCGGCAAAGGCTCTTACCTCATTTGTTAAATAAGATGACGCGTTCATAAAACGATTCGCGTTATAAGTCAGCTCAAATCGATTTTCGGTCGCTTTATTGAGCTGTTCGCTTACTCCGCTGTAAATAAATAATAATGTCACCACAAGCAATAAAGCTAAAATTGAGATCCCATTAAAAATTAATGTTAGAGTTGACTGATTCATCTTTCTTTTCATATTGAACACTCCTTTTTGGTGTACAAAAGAACGCTTTACCACACAGAAAATAATTAAAGATTTTTAATTTACCATAGTGAAAAAGTTTTCTTTATTAATTATTTTGTATATATTTTACCAAAAATAATTGAAAATTTCAATACTATAATCAAAAATAACCATAAATTATACCAAAAAATATATTAAGCAAAGTAAAATTATCTAAAATAAGACAATTTGTCTATATTATAAGAATATATTAAATAATTGTCAAATAAATTCGCTGGCTGCAAATAAAAACTTTTCTAAAATTAAAAATCAATTAAGGAAATACCGCACAATTCAAAAATAAAAATAATTTTTTAAAAAAATTGGAGTGTTAGTGTTATTTTTCTTGAAAAATGACACGATAACGGAAATTTTAAATTTGAAAAATTATTTTTATTTTCCTTTGTGCGGTGTTTCCTTAACTTTTTTAGGCCGTTAATTACCATACTCATAAAAAAAGTTTTCAGACAGCCCGTAAAAACCGTCTGAAAACTTTTATTTTTTTAATATTATTTAAAATCCTGATAAGTAAGCTCCATATTATCTATATAAAACTCAATTCTATTTTTTGTGTTTCCGCCCTTATCCATATAAACGGCCGTATATAAAGCGTCTTTCACAATTTCCGCGGGGTATTCGGGATTTTCTCCCTCCTCGTTAGGCTTGGCGATAGTAAACGGCTCTTTAGACTTGTTAAGTATCTCCGTATCATTGTCTCTGTCATAAACATGTACAATAATTGTATTGTTCTTCAAATCAACATCCGTAACAATATGATACCATTTATTTTTCATTTTCGAGTTTGTGTCAAACTGTGTATTGTCGCCGTTTATTCTTGAGTTAAGAGCGCTGAAAAAGTTAAGCTGATTCCAGCCAGTGTAAATACCGTATCTGGCGTATCTTCCCATATTCTTTTCAGTGTTTCCCGTTCCAAGCTTTGTGGTAAAATCAATGAAGGAATACTCTCCCGCCATATATCCGCCGTTTTCGTCGTTTTTGTCTTTCTCAAGAAGTAGGTCATAGCTGAATTTAATAATATTTGTGTTGTCTAAAGTTCCCCCGCTCGCTTTAACAGCGTTTTGCCAGTCAAATGAGAAACCAACCGTATTGTTTACAGTTTTATTTTCCGCCTTTGTAAACTTCATAACTTTATTTCCCGTACCTATATTGGCGGTCATACCATCAGTCCCCTCCACAACCGTTGCGGTAACATTCTCATTTGAGACAGTAGGAGTCCATTTAGCCCAGCTCTCCGAAAAATCCTCCGTTTTAACGGTGACTTCCTTAAGCTCTCTTACATCAATATCAATATTTTTATTCACTCCGGCGCCGCTTGAGACAGTCACCCTTCCATCGGCGGGAGCGATAACCCTAAAACCGTCTGTATCCGCCGAAACATATACCGAATACTCTCCTTCCGGCAAATACTCCGCCGTATAAGCTCCGCTTGTTTGTCCTTTTGTCACGGTAGCCTTGATATTTTGCACAACGGCACTGTTTTGTATAAATTTAATATCAACTATAACGTCTTTTTCCGCCGCTGACCCTAAAGTCACCGTTCCCGTAACGTTAAAAGTATTGTCCGTAGACTCGTTAGGCTTAATTGTAAGTGAAACCGTCTTTTTAACTCCATACTCTGAGTTGTCCTTTTTAATATAAACCGTAAGCTTAGCGGAAATAGGCTCCGAACCGTAAGCAGGCCTTATAACATTAACTGATTTCTGGTCGCTTCCCACTTTAGCGTACTCTGTGTCGGATTCCCAATAATATTTATAACCGCTGGGAGCCGCTGGAAGAGCTATTGAATTGCCTGAAACTTCCGACGGGAAAGTAATCTGGTTAAGAACCTGGTCAAACTCGGTATAATTTTCTCCTATCCCCATTGGGTCCCAGCCATCGTTTCCTTTTGTATACTCATATGGGTTAAACTCAAGTATATGCCACTCGTCAAGAACCGTACCGAAAGGAGCGACCGTGTTTTTTACTCTTTTTGATATATTAACGGCGTTTCCGCTCTCATCAACGGAACCAAACTCAAAAAACCTTGCCTGGTCTTTTTTACAACCGCTCATATCATCCCAGCCTGTGTCGCTGATAAGTAGATTTCCTGATTTGTTCTTACCTATAGTGGTTTTGTAGTAAATCGCCTCCGGTCCTCCCGGTTTTCCCCAAGGTCTTCCAAAAGTACCCTGTGAGCTTCCTATATGTTCACTGGCGGTAATCCTGCACTTATAAAATAAATATCCTTTGTCCTCAGCGTTTGTAGACGGGGCTGTAATATACCCGCTGTCGCTCGCGGCTTTTTGGTCTAAACTGAGCTTGTCGGAATGCATATCTATCCCTGAATCTATCACAAGCTCGCAGTTGTTAAACACGGCTGTGGCGCTTCCGCATATATAATCTACCGTACCTTTTAGAGTGCAATTCTCATAATACTCACGTCCTGAATTTATGCCCATTGTATCCTGTTTGCCTATAAACGTACAGTTGTACGCCTCAAATTTATCGGCGGAACAATGAAAAGCGGCCGCCCTTTCTCTCGGTGAAGTCGTCTTTTTCTCTCCCGCGCTGTTGGTATAAGCGTAGACATTGGTTCTCGACTGAATCCATTTATTTATATACTCATCAGACTCTCCGTTCGCGATTTGCTCCTCAATCCACGCTCTTCTGTCAAACATGCTGTTATTTACATCAGGATCTACTGTCAGATTGTCGTTAAGCTCTTCTTTCGTATAATATTGATTATACGAATTTTCAAATGTCATATCCATGACAATAGTCCCTATAGCTGGTTTATCCACTTTAAGAGCGGCACCCCAGTCGCTTGGCTTATTTAGTTTTCCGTCGCCTATACATGATGGGTCGTAATACCCTTTGTCATTGGCGCTGTCATACAGAGAGCCCATTCCATAATACCAGGTAAGTTTAACCTCCCCGCTGTATTTTGGATTTTTTCTTAAAGTTACGTAAGGAGTCGTAAGGTAAACCTGTTCCCTGTAAACCCCAGGCATAATATCAATCTCAAATCTGTCGTTCTCAGTGGGGGTTGTTTTAATTGACGCCACCGCCTCACTTATTGTCTTAAATTTATTATTTTCCTTGTCAGAGGAAGCGAGATGACAGTCCACAAGAGCGTCGCCGTCAAATTCTGGATTCTCGATTATTATATCCTCGGTAGTGGTCTCATCGGGCGTTTCCCCTCCCGATACATCTTTTGTTGTCTCCTCGGAAGTCTCTCCTCCCGATGCGAAAGTCGTCCCCTCTGATGTCTCTTCACCTGGCACTACCCTTGTCGTCTCCTCTGAAGATGTTTCCCCGTCCTTTCTTACAAACTCAAATGAACCGAGAGCCTTCTGCAAAATAGCCCCGGCGTTTACGGCAGTAATCTTTTTATTGCCGTAAACATCCGCTCTGTCAAGAAACTCAGAGACAGAAATCTCCCCTATTTTTCCGTTAATAGAGTTAGGGTCAAGAACATATTGAAGAACAAGAGAAGCGTCGTTTACTGTTATACTTCCGTCGCCGTTCACATCTCCCATATAAATACCAGATACGTTGCCTCCCCCGTCCATAGTTATTTTCATTTCGGAAAACTCTGAAATACCTGTCCCCCCGACTCTTATAATATATTCAGAATCGCTGTCGAGAACAGTTTTAGGGTTAAATGTAATACTAAAAGTACCGTCGTCGTTTATTAGAGATTTTTGCTGGTCAATATAAACAGAGTTATTCCCGTTATATACACCATCTTCAAGTTTAACGGCTATGATTGTAAGCTCTTGATTATCGGCAGGATTATTTACTTTACCTCTTAAATAAACACTCTCGTTTTCAAGTTTGACAGCCTCGCTCACAGTAACAGTCGTCGAGCCCTCAGCGAAAGCGTAAACGCCTGAGAAACTCGAAACCATTAATGCGAAAACCGTAAAAAGAATTCCGATTTTTTTCCTCATCTGATATTTCCCCCTTTATTATAAAACTCAATGTTTTTAAGCGAATAGGGAAACTCCCCTATTCGCCTTAAAAATTAATATCAACTATATTACACAAACTCTTTAACCGCTCTTATAGGTTTAATTGAGTCTAAATCATTCCAAATCATAACCTTCATAGTATATTTCGCGTTTTCCGGCGTAACCGTTACATCAACTTTGTTATCAGTCTTTGTAATCTCCTTTTTTGTATCTGAAATAAGAGTATTGTTATCATCGTAATAAGCGACTATAAACGTTGCTTTCTCAATTTCCTGAAGTTTTCCAAAATCCACCTCAAAGGTATAATCGCCCGCTGATATAGCGTTTTTAATATAAGCTTCCCCGTCTTTCTGTACTTTCAAAATATCAGAGTTTACAAAAGTAACCGTTCTTTCTCCTTTAAGATACTCAACATCGCCTATATATTTGTCCGTCGTAGTCTCATTTTTTGCCGTAAATACAACAAACAGCTTTGTCGTTCCCTTAAGGTTGGCGTTTTCCTTAATTGGTATATCAATGTCCGCCGCGCCGACTTTCGCCGCCGTAACTGAGGCTATTTCCTCTCCGTCCTTACTGTCTCTCCTTACGGATATAGTAACGTCAGCGGGTCTTACATTCATTTTTATGGTTAGTTTAGTAAGGTCGTCAAGAACGCAGTCCTTGTAAGAAAAGCCTACAGGCTCTCCTTTTTGAGTGTAACTTGAGCAATAGTTATTAAGCAAAGTTCCGATTCCGCCCTTGCCGTTAGGTTTAGGAACCTGCCCGCCGCCGTCGTTGAAAAAGTCGCCCGCGTCCACATCCGCCTTGGTCCACGTCTCGATTCTTGTTCCCTCTTCCTGAGGAATCTCTCCAAATCCAACTATATTATATTCCACACCGCTCTCAGCGTTAAACATGATAACCTTGTTATCGCTTTCAAGTTCGCTTGATACCTCATTTCCGTCGGCGTCTTTAACCATAGCCGTACCCATATAAGGATTCCTTACCTTAATCTGTCCGCTTTTAGCAGCTTTAATATCCACTCTTGTAGGTATACCGCCTTTCCATTTAGCGCCTACCTCAATGTCACCTCTCGCCTTAAATCCTTTAAACTGCCCTGCGCCCCATCTTTCCGGTATAGCCGGTAAAATATTTATAACACCGTCATGGCTCTGCATGAGCATTTCAGTAATACCAGCCGTCATACCATAGTTACAGTCAATCTGAAAATTAGGGTGCTGTCCAAACATGTTCGGCGAGGTTCTCATTCTTAAAAGTTGCTCGATTCTGGCATAAGCCGACTCACCGTCTAATGCTCTCGCGCTTAAAGCTGTTCTCCAGGCGAGTCCCCAGCCTTTTCCGTCGCCCGCTCCTCTCGCCGTAACAGTTTTTTGATACGCCTCAAAAATATTCCGCTCATTCTCATCATCGCTGTAAGCACTTATATGAGTACCGGGGAAAAATTCCCAAAGATGAGAACAATGCCTATGACCATTGCTGTTGGTAGCGGAGTGTTCTTTATACCCTATCTGCTGATTTGTAAAAGGGTCTGTAACCGTCCATGTCGTGCCTGAGCTTAAATCAAAGGTCACGTCTCCTCTCGCCCACTCTTTAATATACCCGTTCCCGTCTATAAGGTTAGGAGCGATTTTTCCCGCCTCATCCGAAAGATAATCACCCGCTGGAAGCTGTTCTTTCATTTTCGCTATAAGCGTAGCGTCCTCTGATGTTTTTCCAAGGATTTCCGCCGCCTGTATAGTGGCGTTATAAAGATTTCTTATTAGCTGAGTATCCATAGCGGGCCCTGGCTGCACGCTTCCCTGCTCAGGAGAGCATGACGCCGCCGTAACCAAATAACCAGTTTTAGGGTCTACCACTAAAAATTGAGTAAAGAAATCGCTGGCCCCTTTCATAATAGGATAAAACTTAGCGAGATATTCCTTATCATGGTTATAAAGATAATACTGCCAAGCGTGGTCTAAAAGCCACGCTCCCCCTGTCGGCCATACTCCAGCCGTGGCGTTGTCTATAGGCTGCGTTCCCCTCCAAAGGTCATAATTGTGGTGCATAACCCATGGGTCGCCTTCTTTATAACTGTTATCGCCTCGTGAGTTGTAAATAGCGTAATGCTCCCTCGCTGTAATGCTTCCGCTTTCAGCGAGCTTTATAAGAGAGTCAAGAAGCGGTTTCTCACATTCGGGAAGATTAAGAGGCTGAGCGAGCCAATAATTCATCTCCGTATTAATATTGATAGTATATTTTCCGTTCCATGACGGGCCTAACGCCGAATTCCACTTTCCAGTAAGATTAAGGGGTTGGCTCATAGGTATGCCCTTTGATGTATCCTGATCTCTTGACCCCGCTATCATAAGGTATTTCCCATAGTTAAAATCAAGTATGGCTATTTTATTATCGCCGTCCTCTATAGTTGAGTGAACCCCGTTTTTATTTCCGTCGGCGACACTGTTTCCCGCCGCCACGGAAAAGCCCGATTTCCCGTTTACATCCTTACGAACCCGTTTCTCCGTAGGAATACCCTCTGATTTAAAGGCTTTCGTGTTTTCAAGAGTTATGTAAGAACGCTCAAAAAGAGCCTTATAATCATTTTCGTGAGCGGTCTTAATCTGCTGATAATTCTTGTTTAAAATCTTTGATATATATCTCTCACAGTCAGCGTTTGGCTTCTTATCATCAAGAGTAAGATAATCCACATAGTTTGTGGCTCCCACAATGTAAACAGTTGCCTCGTTTCCTCCCTTGATAATAATTTTATTATTATCGGGTGAAACAGAAACTTCTGAGCCGGGAGCTTCCACATAAAGTCTTCCTTCTGCCTTAATAGCGCTTAATCCTCCCGGTTCGTTCGCTTTACCGTCTTTTACCTTGGCGGTTATTTTAATCTGGTTGTCGCTTACTTTCTCAAAAACAGGGTTTTCAAGATAGGTATGGAGCTCTGCGTTAAAGTCAAGTTCCCCTCCCGACGATTTTATATTAGTGGCGACGGTTTGGTCGGGATAGCTCGCTATAGTTTCTCTTGTATAATGCGTGTCGCCGTAATCATACTCAACCGTAACAGTGGCGTTTCTCATATTAAGGGCTTTGTAATAATTTGAGACACCGCTGTTTTTCTGTCCAAAGTCAAGATAAGTTTCCACAAAAGACTGATACGCTTTCTGAGTCTTGGGAGTTCCCAAAAATTTATTCTCAACCAATTTGATAAGATTGTGCCTGTGCTGAACAGCCTCCGTCGATTTTCCGTTATCAACGTTTAACGCCATATTAGCGATACTTTTAAACGATGGATATTCACTTTGAAACTCCGAGTCCCCTATAACAGCTCCGTCGTCCCCTATAGCCGCTGGGGTTCCGTCGGCGTTCGCTCCCCTGTAATACTGCCAGGCGTCTTTTTTAGAGCCTCCCGTAGGTTCGTTTGTGGTCAGGTCTCTATAGGGAGACCCTGTCCATACGGTGTCCTCGTTAATTTGAATAACCTCTTTGTCAATACCTCCCATAACGACAGCGGCCATTCTCCCGTTTCCAATAGGATAGCCGTGAGTCCACAAAAACTCATACTCCGCCCATTTTGTAAGATTATTGTCTGTCGGCTTTCCATAAGGGTTCGGCCTGTCGGAAAGATCGCTTTTGCTAACATTTGGGCTCAGTCCCGCGAACCCTTCGTCAATCATCTGATTTGTCCACATAACATACTCAGGGTCAAAACTGTTGATTTTTTTCTCATAGTCGGAAAGCTCCTCACCGTTTACGGCAAAAGGGACGTACAAACTCATAGACCCGAAAGCCATAACAGCGCTTAAAGCTAAACCAATCGCTTTTTTCAGCATATAAAAACCTCCTTAAATATCAATTCTTAAAATTTTCAGCGCAGCGGCAAAAGAATTGCTTGATATATAAAAATTTATCAATATTATCATCTCATTCTTTTAGCAGACCCGCGCGATAACCTCCGTATACCGTTTAACAAATCTTTTGGGTTACGCTTTATCTGACTAAAAAATCTTTTGTCAATCGTTATAACGTAAGTTATTGAACAAAGGTCTATTGTTCCGCGATAAATAATATTTTAAAAATATGTTAAATATATTTAAAATCATGTTTAGAAAAACTAAGCGTAAATTTATAAAATAGTATACGTCTCTCCTTTGGAAACGTTAAACGTAATAATATCAAATCCCTTTACGCTGTCTTTAACCTCGTATTTAACATTGTTATCCTTTGAGTTTTTAATAATTTTCCCCTCAAGAAATTTTCCTCTCAGTATAACATTTCCGTCTTTTGGGCTTTCAATCACAACCTTTTTAGATACTCCGTCCTCCCAGTCCACAGAAACCTCAAAACCTCCAGCGGTCTTAAATCCCTTAAAACTTCCTTTCCCCCATTTCTCAGGAAGAGCCGGAAGCAAAGTAATTCCCCCGTCATGACTTTGTATAAGCATTTCCGCTATACCGTTCGCTATGCCGTAATTCCCGTCAATCTGAAAATTTGGGTGCTGGTCAAACATATTTGGGGAAAGCCTTTTGGTAAGCAAAGTCTCAACCATATTATAAGCGCCGTCACCGTCTAAGCATCTGGCGAGTAAATTGGTCCTCCACGCCAGCCCCCAGCCCTGACCAGCTTTTCCTTTGGCTTTAGCTGTTTTCTCAAAAGCGTTAAAAATTTCTATTTCTTCCGGATTTTGAGTAAAAGCGCTTAAATTACTTCCTGGAAATAACTCCCAAAGATGAGAACAATGCTTGTGGCTGTCGTTGTTTACGGCTCCATGGTATTTCATGTCATAAGTTTTCTCTACAATTTTATTTCCGTCTTTGTCAAGGACAAAAGAACCGTCATCGTTTCTTTTGTATTCTTTTAAAGTCCATGACGGCAAAACGTCTGATTTTACCTTTTGAAGGTCGTATGAAACGTCGCCTCTCGTCCATTCCTTAATAAATCCGCCCTCGTCCGTTAAATTTGGGGCTATCTTAGCCGAACCGTTCGTTCCGTTAAGCTGGTCTGAAATCTTGTCAAAAAGCTCTTTGTCAGAATCATCTTTTAAAACGTCCCTCGCCTTAACGGTTATTTCATAAAGATTTCTTATAAGCTGACAGTCCATAGCGGGACCAGGCTGAATACCCCCATGTTCAGGCGATACAGACGCGGCCGTGACAAGATAGCCGGTTTTGGGATCTGTAACTAAAAATTCGGTAAAAAACTTGCATGCGCCTTTCATAATCGGATAAAATTCTGAGAGATAAGCCTCCTCCTCGTTGAACTCGTAATATTTCCATACATGGTCTAAAAGCCACGCCCCGCCTACTGGCCAAACCCCCGCCGTGGCGTTGTCTATAGGCTGCGTTCCTTTCCAAATATCAAAATTGTGGTGCAGCACCCACGGGTCGCCGGGTTCATAAACCCCGTCGTCGTCCGTAATGGCGTATTGTTCCCTTGCCGTGGCGTAACCGGATTTGGCGAGGTCTTTAATAGCCTCAAGAAGCGTTTTCTCACATTCGCCTAAATTGGTAACCTGAGCGAGCCAGTAATTCATCTCCGTATTTATGTTTATTGTAAATTTGCCGTTCCACGACGGACTGTTAGTGGAATTCCATATTCCCTGCAAGTTAAGGGGCTGCCCGTTTTCTCTTGATCCGGAAATCATAAGGTATCTGCCGAAATTGAAAATTAAAGTAGCCAGCGAGTTATCCCCCTCTGAAAAGGTTGAGCGCAAATCTTTGTTTCCGTCGTCCAAACAGTATCCGCTTGTCCCGTCCAAAAGAGGAACCCTGCTTCTGTCCTGAGTTTGAATTTCGCCAAAATCTTTATTCACACTGTTTTCAATAGTCAAATCGGATTTGTCAAACAAAGCTTTATAATCCTTAATATGAGAATCTCTCATATTGTCATAGCTTTTTTCTGAAACGTTTTTTGAGTATCCGTCGCAATCCCTTTCCGGTTTTGAGTCGTCAAGAGTTGTGAAATCCACATAATTCGTCGCGCCCACGACATATACATAAGCGTTTGTGCCCTTTGAGACGTTAATCGACTTAAAATCATCGCTTACGGAAATCTCAGCGTCGTCTGAATCCACAATAAGCCTCGCCTCAAATTTGATCTTACTTTCGTTTCCCACTTCCCCATCTTTGTTTCCATCCTTAACTTTCGCCGTAAGAGCGATCTCATTGTCCGATATTTTTCTCCACTCAGGGGCGCAGTCATCTTCCTGATGAAATGTATGAAGCTCGGCGTTAAAATTAAGTCCTCCGCTTTGGTCGGCAAAAATTTTAGTAGCTACCGTCTGGTCCGGAAAACTAGCGAAACTTTCTCTTGTATAATGTACATTGTCATAATCATACTCAACAGTGGCGATAGCGTCGCTCATATCAAGCCTTTTGTTATAATTTAAAACGCCGTCGTTTTTCTGCCCGAAATCGAGCCACACCTCAACAAAAGATTGATACGCCTTTTGCTTAACAGGCTCCCCCAAAAATTTACTCTCCACAAGACAATCAAGATTTTTTCTGTCCTCAACGGCTTTTTCGGCTTTTTCCTCAAAACTTCTCATACTTTCATCGTTGCCGTTCTCAAATTTAAGATAAGGGGTATTGTCAATATTTAACGCCTCATATGAGACTGTGCCTTCCTTTGTTCCTATTTTCTCAGGATTTCCGTTATCATCCTCTCCTCTGTATACCTTCCAGCCGTCTTTTCTGGAACCTCCCGTAATCTCGCCGTCCTTATCCACATAAGGAGACCCCGTCCATACGGTACTTTCATTAACCTGAATCACTTCTTTGTCAATTCCGCCCATAACAACGGCACCAAGCCTTCCATTGCCGATAGGAACGCCTTTTGTCCAAAGATACTCGTAATAATCGGAATTGTTAAAGACATTCGCTTCTCCTTTTGATTTATAAGGATTTTGAATTGTATTTCCGTCTTTATCCTTATATATCTCCTTTCTGTCGATGTTAGGATTCATTTTCCAGAATCCCTCCTCAATAGGAGAATTAAAATAGATAACCTTTTCGCTGTCAAAGCTTCTCATATTTTTTTGTTCCCCCGCCAAAACGTTAAAACCGTTTAAAACAGTAAAACTCAATATCATCACCAAACTCCCGCAAACGCTTTTTAAAATCTTTCTTTTCACAAAACCGTCCTCCTTTTTTAGAAACGTTTCTATTTTGTTTGATAAAATAAGACTTCTTTACAGCATGTCTGAAAACCAAAAAAGTCTTAATAATTTATTCATGTGGTTCATTATATTTTATAGTCAATAAATTTAAAAATAAATAAATTCAGCGGTTAAAAATCATTTTCACACTGTATCAGTCATCCGCCACAAAGTTTCGCTTTCCTACCTCTTACGCGTACAAGTCAGCTGAAATACGCGTGTCATTCTCTCCGTCGTCTCACGAAAATAATTTTTATCTCTCCTCATTTTATTCAATTTTCAAGTTCATTGACCGCGACAGCTTTTTTTCTTACCTTATAACTATGTTTTTTATCTCCATATTGGGATTTGATATTCTCTCAAGCAAAAGATTGGCGGCCCTTTTCCCTATCTCCTCGATAGGCTGCTCAATAAATGTGAAAGGATTATCTAAAAGCCATGGAAACTCAATTCCGTCAAACCCAATAATATATATTTTTCTGTCGCTTCCATTAAGAGCTTTAAGTCCTCCGACCAGCTGCTCGTAATTTGATATAAAAACAGCTTCTGTATCGCTGTTTTCAAGAACCTTTCTCATAGCGTCAAATCCCCCGTTTATATCATAATCGGCGGAAACGGAAAATCCGCGCTCAATATTATTTTTCTTTAAGGCTCTGTAAAAACCTTTTTTTCTTTCCTCGGCGTTTGATACATTCTCAGGTCCCTCAATAATAGCGAATTTTTTAAATCCAAGTTTTACAACCTCGCTCATTTTCTCATATACTATTGTTTCGTTGTCAACAGTGACAGAATCAAAAATATTTTTATCAAGAAGTCTGTCTACCAATATGCACGCGGTATCCCCAACAATGTTTTTAATCTTTTGAGAATTTCTCGCCACAGGCATAATAACAATTCCGTCCACCATTCTTTTTTTCATATCTGTTATTTTTTCTCTCTGTAATTTCTCATCTCCCCCGCATCCCGCCACGATAACGCTATATCCAGCTTTTGAGACCACATTCTCAATATTCTCAATAACTTTCATACTAAACATATTCGCGAGAGTATGCACAATAACCCCTATTGTCATCGTTTTCTGAGTTTTCATACTTCTGGCGATAGCGTTTACCTATAGCCTAATTTTTTAACGGCGTCGTCAATTAAAATCCTGTTTTTCGTTTTAACGGCTGCGTCGCCGTTGATATATCGGGAAACAGTACCTACGCCAACTCCCGCCTCTTTAGCAACGTCTTTTATAGTCACCACTTGAATCCCTCTCTTTTGGAAACGTTTCTATTTTATAATTAAATTATACATCTTTAAATAATAATTGTCAACAATACACGGAAATCAATTTTAAAAAAACTGTACAAAAATAGAAATTTATAGATAAAATATAGGTATGAATAAATTAATAG
>CAJTVH010000066.1 GCA_910579745.1 uncultured Clostridia bacterium
TATTATAAATCTCTGGATGTTGCAACTTAGATATGGAATCCTTGTAAAAAAAGTGTCAACTCATATTGACAATATCATTGCTTTTAAGTTTTGCTGACATTAAAACACTTAAAGAGGGAATTTTAGAAGTTTTTATTAAGTATTTATTTAAGTGTTTAGTAGTTATTATTAATTTTTATAAGTAAATAAACATAAGGCTAAATAAAAATTTCGCTTTGTGTTATTTAATAAAAAAACAAAAAACTTAATTCAAGGAGGAATTGTTATGAAAAGAAAACTGAAAAGAATTGCGGGCGTAGCAATGGCTACAGCAATGGTAGCGGCAGGCTCAACAGCTATTTTCGCTAAAGACATGGGATGGGATATTTCCGGAGAGATTGACGCAGGATCTGTAACAATCAGCGCAGATTTACCTACAGGCGCAACTTTAACAATCAAACCATACGGAAAAACTCAGATTAGCACTGGTGTAGGAACATATTTCCAAAGCGGTTTTGACTACGTTGACGCTGGAGACGCTGTAAGCTACAAAACAAGCATAGCAGGATATGTAGCTACAGTTAAAACAAAAGGCGAGGCTGCTCCTGTTTATGTAGCAAACACTACTTGGACAGGTACAACAAAACAAGTAAACGCTAAGATTGAAATGGGTAAACCTGTTTATAAAGATCAGGCTGACGCTACAGCCGGCGGTGTAACAATAGGTGCGGATCCTGAAGCGGAAGTTATGATAGACGGTTTAACAACAGCACCAGCTGATGACGCGGCAAAAGCAAAAGTTTGGGCAAAACAATTCCCAGACGCTGACACTAAGAGCGTAACTGTAGAGAGAGCTTCAGACGCGGCTTATGACGCTGTAAACGCTCCAACTGAGTATACAAAAGTTACAAGCACTGACGTAGTTCAGCTTCAGCCAGGTATGGCTATTCCTATCAGAATTACAGGAAGCATGAACCCAGATGCTGCTTGGGAAGCAGGAGACGGTATTGGTATAACTCCTATATTCAAACTTGCTCCAGACGCTGCTAACACAGCAACAACTCCAAGTTCAAACTCTTAATTTTAATAGTTTGTATAGAGAGAAAACTCAAATTAAAAATTTCAATAAAAAAGACGGAGCCGAGAAATCGGCTCTGTTTTTTTGTGTACTTTTGTAACCAAAAGTACCAAAAGTTCCGAGGGGGGAAGATAATAAACTCCCGGCAAATTTTAAAAGCTGAGTTCTCAAACAAAAAGAATCCTTACAGACAAGCTGTACCGACCGCTTGAACCGCGCGGGCGTACGGATAATTTTTGTTTTTAAACTCAAAACGCTTTTGAAATTTGTTCCTCGGTTATCCCTTCGGGGTATCCCCTTCAAAGCAGCGGTTTATTCGCCGGCTTTATACAAGATTTTTAACGGGGCGGGAGCGGCTGCGGCGAAAAGCCGCTAAGCGTTAATCGCTTTTTAAGATTAAAGGGATACGGGAATAGAAGGTATAAGAACCTGTTTTCATATAGTCAATAAATTTGAGAACGGACGGTCAGCGAAACGATAGTTTCGCGCAAAAGTTTTTGTCCCGCTTTTTTCAAAAAGCGGGCAGAGTTTGAGACAGAGTCTCAAGGTTTTTCTTTTTTCAAGTGATTTGACCAGAGCGTATCTGAAAACTAAAATAACGTGAGTTCGACGAAAATTTATTGTTAATGGAACCTTTTTCTATCGCAAAAAGGCTGGCCGCAAAGCTTTGCTTTGCTGCTCGCCCATGCGTCCCGGGTTCCAAACCTCCAAAAATGCTCTTGAAGCATTAAAAACCTTGAGGTTTCACCTCAAACTCCACAAACTTTTTGAAAAAAGTTTGACAAAAACTTTTGCGCGAAACTACGTTTCGCTGGTTTTACTGCTATTTCTCCGTCGAACTCACGTTAAAATACGCTCTATATAAATAAAAAACAATTCTTGAATTCAGTGGGGTAAAGTGATAAAATAATGGGAGAGAAGTATTTATTTGTTTTGATTTTTAATCCGAAATATTAAACAGGGAACAGGTGGTTAAAGATGAACGACAAACTAAAGATGGAAGCCAGCGACGAGCTTTTTAAAGCGATTTTACTGCTCAAGGATGTTGAGGAATGTTATGATTTTTTTGAGGACATATGCACGGTGAACGAGATAAAAAGCCTCGCCCAAAGGTTTGAGGTGGCTAAACTTCTTAAAGAAGGCGAAACATATACAAACATAGCCAAAGTCACAGGCGCGTCTACCGCCACAATCAGCAGGGTGAACAGGGCTTTTAGTTATGGTACCGGAGGGTACAGGTCTATTTTGGAGAGAATTAAGGAGAATTAATTATGTCAGATTTAACAGCGGGATTAAATCCCGCGCAAAAAAAGGCGGTTCTTAAAACAGAGGGTCCCGTTTTAATTTTAGCTGGGGCGGGTTCTGGAAAGACGACAGTACTTACTCACAGAATCGCTTATATTATAGAACAGGGAGTAAAACCCTACAACATTATGGCGATTACTTTCACAAACAAAGCCGCCAGAGAGATGAAAGAAAGGGTAGAGAGGATTACACCTTTCGGAAAAGACGTATGGGTGAGTACTTTCCACTCGTCATGCGTAAGGATTTTAAGGCGGGATATAGAAAGGTTAGGGTATACGTCACAATTCACAATTTACGATTCAGACGATTCAGAAAGGCTTATCAAGGATATTTTAAAAGAATTTAACATAAGTGACAAGGATTTCTCACCCAAAATGGTTATGGGGAAGATAAGCGGGCAGAAAAACGAGCTTATATCAGCGAAAGCTTTCGCTGAAACGGCGGGAGAGGATTTTTGGCTTAAAACAATCGGGAGAGTTTACACTGAATATCAAAAGAGGCTCAAACAAAACAACGCTCTTGATTTTGACGACCTCATTTTTAAAACGGTGCAGCTTTTCGCCCAAAATCCTGATATTCTTGACAAGTACAGGGAAAAATTCCTTTATATAATGATAGACGAATATCAAGACACAAATTCGTGTCAATATAACCTAATACGCCAGCTTTCATCGAAATACAGGAATTTATGTGCAGTTGGTGACGATGACCAAAGTATATACGGCTGGAGAGGAGCCAACATAAGAAACATACTCGATTTTGAAAAGGATTTTAAAAACGCGGAAGTTATAAAACTTGAGCAGAATTATCGCTCCACGAAAGTAATTCTTGACGCAGCCAACACGGTTATTAAAAACAACATAAGCAGAAAAAGCAAGGAGCTTTGGACAGAAAATGAGGCGGGCGGTCTTATAAAGGCCATAGAACTGGAAAGCGACTTTGACGAGGCGGCGTTTATCGCCGCGGAAATAGAAAAAGGCGTTAAAAACGGCGGGGAATATAAAGACTTCGCCATTTTATACAGAAACAACGCCATGAGCAGGGTTATTGAGGACAGGTTTGTCAGAAGCTCAATACCTTACAGACTTTTAGGCGGTGTTCCTTTCTATGGCAGAAAGGAAATCAAAGACGTTATGTGTTATCTCAAAGTATTATATAACCCATCTGACGACATTGCCCTAAAAAGAATTATAAACGTTCCAAAAAGAGGAATAGGGACCGCGACAATCGAAAAAGTGTCGCTTTTCGCCGAGGATTCGGGGATGTCTTTTTTTGAGGCGCTTTTAAACGCCGAGGATATTCCGGAGATTAAAAGCAGGGGGAAAAAATTAACGGATTTCGCCGGGGTTATATCAAACTTCAGAGAAGCTTCGGAAGAGCTTAAAATTTCTGAGCTTCTTGAGAAAATTATATCCGAAACGGGATATAGGGACGAACTTGAAAGCGAAAACACGGCGGAAGCCTTAAACCGTATTGAAAATATAAACGAGCTTATATCAAAGGCCGTTGAGTTTGAGAATACGGCGGAGAGAGCGGATTTATCGGCTTTTCTTGAGGAGGTCGCTTTAGTCGCCGACAATGACTTTACACAGTTCGAAGGGACTTGAGTTTCCAAACGTTTTTATAGCGGGATTTGAGGAGGGGATTTTTCCGAGTTACAGAAGCATACTATCCGACAACCCAAACGCTGTAGAGGAGGAAAGAAGGCTTTGCTATGTAGGAATAACAAGAGCGAAAAGACAGCTTTATTTTACATACGCGAGGTCGAGAATGCAGCACGGCCAGACGATATCAAACGCTCCGTCGAGATTTTTAAAGGAAGTACCTATGGATTTTATTGAAAAACGTAAAAACGATGATTCTAAAAACGAGGAGAAGCAGGCGACTTTTAGAAATAAAGCAAAATACAATCCTATAGGAAACAAGGAATATTTTACTTACGGAAAAATACCCGCCCCAAAAAATATCACTCTTGATTTTAAAGAAGGGGACAAGGTAAGACAGATTAAATACGGCGTAGGCGTGGTTAAAAACATAGCGCCAGCTGGGGCGGATTTTGAGGTTACCGTGGAGTTTCCAGAAGCGGGGACAAAAAAGTTTATGGCGATGCTGTCTAAAAATACTTTGAAAAAAATTTAGAGAGGAAGCACATAGGCGCTGTTTAAAAAAATTTGAGGTTTTGCCTCAAAATCCACCTCATAAGCTATAATCCATAACACTTGATATTTATTATTATATTATCCTCATTTTATGAATAAAATTATTAAGACGAAGTTTTTAACAGAGGCGGTTTATTATGAGGATTTCCGAAATTGAGAGAAAAGAGGTTATAAACGTCTGTGACGGCGGAAGACTTGGTTTTGTTTGCGATGTGGAAATAGACGTTAAAACGGGCTGTATTAAAAAACTGATTGTTCCGGCGAGGGGAAAATTTTTTGGTATTTTCGGACATGTACAGGAATATCACATTTGCTGGTGCGATATAAAATGTATCGGCGACGACTTAATTTTGATATGCGCCAATATTGACGATATTTTAGTGGAGTGTTAAAAATTACAGGAGATTAAATTTATGGAGGACTTTACTTCTATTAAAGAAAAGATTTTAAATACAATAGATTTTGATTTTTTTAATAAAGCGGTTTTGAGCAATCCTTTTAAAAAAGGAGAGGGAGTCTGCTTTAAGGCTGTCGTCTCTAAAATTTCAATCAAGGGCGGAGAGGGGTTTCAAATCTCTTATTTTACTGATAAAAAAGTTACTCATGAAAATATCGTAATTGATAAGAATTTTAAAAAAGAGACTTTAGCCAATCTTGTCGACAAGATATTATCGCTTATGACGGAGAATTTTAAGCAATGTGATTTATTCGCCGATAAATTTATTACTTTACTTATGAACAAAAAAAGGCAGTTTAAAATTACCGTCATAAGAGAAAATGACAAAGCCGTTAAAAGCGAGGCTTCTCACGATGAGGAAAAAAACTATATTATTAAAGAGGGGGTTTACGCCGACTGGCTTTTTGAGATGGGTATTATTGATAAAACCGGAAAAGTCCATAACTCTATGAGGAAGAAATTCAGGCAGATTAACCGTTTTGCCGAAATGATAGCCGACGTTGAGAAATTTATTCCCGAAAACGGCGTTATTATTGATATGGGCTGCGGGAAATCATATTTGACTTTTGCCGTGTATTATTATTTTAACGTTATAAAAAAGAAGAATATTATTATAAAAGGTTTTGATTTGAAAAAGGACGTTGTTGACAACTGCAACGCTATCGCCAGGAAGTCAGGGTTTTTAAATCTTCGATTTTTCGCGGGGGATATTGCCGATATTGACGCGTCAGAAAGGGCGGATATGATTATCACTCTTCATGCCTGCGACACAGCCACGGACATGGCCATCGCTCATGGCGTTAATCTAGGCTGCAAGGTTATTATGAGCGTTCCCTGCTGTCAGCATGAATTATTCGGGCAGGTTAAAAACGACTCTCTTAGTCCTGTTTTATCCTACGGGATTTTGAGAGAGAGGTTTTCCGCTTTGCTTACAGACGGGCTGAGGGCTGAGGCTTTAAAGTTATTCGGATACAAAACTTCCGTGCTTGAGTTTATAGATATGGAACATACACCTAAAAATATTATGATAAGGGCTGTTAAAAAGGACAACTTCACAAAATCTCAAAAAGCTGTTGAGGAGTATGAGAAGTCTCTTAGGGAATTTAATGTTTCTCCGATGATTTGGAGACTTTTGAAAGACAAATATTAAAAGCTAAAATTTTAGGAATGGGGCCAGTAAGTGTACGTACATCTTTTTTTTAGGAGATTTGCCGAATTTAGTAATTTGTATTGACAAGGATTTAGAAAGACTATATGATATTACTATATAAGGAAACACTGCGCGAATGATAATAAAAGTAATTTTTTAAAAAAATTCTTTCGAGACTTCATACCAATACTGGTATTGTCAGAAAAAATATTTCATTCAACGCTTATTAACGCTTTCGGCGTTTAAAGAGCAAAACGCTTTTAGCTAAAACATTGAGTAAAAATATTTTTTTATTGGATTGATGTAATTTTACAGTTTTAAAAGAAGCCTAAACTTAAAGTTTCTATTATCGTATCATTTTTAAGAAAAAATAACACTATTATTTAAATTAAACGAGAACGCTTTCTCGTTATTTTTGAAAAATTATTTTTATTTTAAATTGTAAGTATTTCCTAAAGTTATACGTGATATTTTTGGGATTAGTACACTTATAATCTATTCCCTGTATACGGGTAACTGTTTATTCTATTTTAAGGAGATGTTTATTTTGAGTACATATCGAAATCCTATTGTAAGAGGCTTTTATCCCGACCCTTCCGTTGTAAGAGTGGGCGACGATTATTATATGGTCAACTCATCTTTTCAGTATTTTCCAGCTATTCCTATTCATCACTCAAAAGATTTGGTTCACTGGGAGTTAATAGGCCATGTTATTACGGAAAACGACTATTTGCCCTTAAACGAGACTTCAGATTCTCACGGAATATGGGCCCCCGATATTTCTTATTTTAATGGTGAGTTTTATGTATTCGCCACGATGCGCCTTAACGACCCGCCTGAAAACAACACGGGAAAACTCAGACAGACATTGTTTATGAAGTCCAAAAATCCGGAGGGACCTTACTCAAAGCCTGTCGTGCTTGACATTGACTGTATAGACCCGTCTCATTTTGTTGATGACGACGGAACGCATTACTGTGTTACCGCTCCGGGAATTACGATTACAAAACTTACGGACGACTGTGAGGCTATCGCCGAGCCCACAACTTTGGTTTGGCCCGGAACGGGACTAAGGTGCGCCGAGGGTCCTCATATTTTGAAAAAAGACGGCTGGTATTACGCCATACTCGCTGAGGGCGGCACTGGCTTCGGTCATCAGATAAGCGTCGGACGAGCTAAAAACGTTATGGGACCTTATGAGTCATCGCCTCATAATCCCGCTCTTAAACAAACCGATCCAGGTGCCGAGATTCAGCGTTCAGGTCACGGAGACCTTGTGCTTACCCAGACCGGCGAGTGGTGGGTGACTTATCTCTGCGGACGAATGAACGAGGGAAGATGCACTACTCTTGGACGTGAAACAAGCCTTGACAAAGTGACATGGACGGAAGACGGCTGGTTTATAGTGAATGAGGGAAAGGGTCCGTCAGTTGAGAACGAGGCTCCCGCGGGGCTTCCATGGACAGAATATGAGGAAAAGAACTTTGATGACTTTGACGATGATAAACTAAGTCTTGAGTGGGAGTTTGTGAGAAATCCCAGAAACGATAAAATATCTCTCACGAAAAATAAAGGTTATTTTACGATAGAAGCGGGCGAGTACGACCTTTGTGAGAGAAAATCATACAACACTCTGGTAAGACGGGAGACGGAGCTTTCTTACACATTTTCGACCAAACTTGAGTTTGAGCCTTTCGCCTCAGGGCAGCAGGCTGGAATTACCTGTTATTATGGAATAAACAACTATATTAAATGCTGTATGACTTATGACGACGGTTTAAAAATAAGAGTATATGAAAACCGAAACTCCGAGAAAAGCGTAATGGGAGAAGTTTCCCTTAAAGAGGGAACAAAAACGGTTTATCTCAAAGTCAGGGTTATTAAACAGACAAGAGAGTTTTTCTACAGCCTTGATAACGAGACGTGGATTCTTGTGGGGCGGGCAGAACGCTGTTATTTCCTCTGCGATGAGGGAGTAATTGTGGGAAAACACCACACGGGTACTTTTGTGGGAATTTATGCCTACAACGGCGGAAACGAGAAGACAGTTGACGCTAAATTCGATTGGGTGGATTATAAAGCGTGACAATAAAGTGAAAATATTTTAAATTTATACAGGCTATATTTAAGGAAGTACCGCACAATTCAAAAATAAAAATAATTTTTTAAAAAAATTGGAGTGTTAGTGTTATTTTTCTTGAAAAATGACACGATAACGGAAATTTTAAATTTGAAAAATTATTTTTATTTTCCTTTGTGCGGTGTTTCCTTAAATTGAAATAAAAGCCCCTTGCCATTTTGGCAAGGGGCTTTTATTTGATACGCTTAAATTGTGATTTATTTAATTACATCATTCCCATTCCAGGAGCTCCGGCGGGCATAGCCGGTTCAGGTTCTTTTATATCAGCTACTACAGATTCTGTTGTAAGAAGTGTAGACGCCACACTTGTCGCGTTTAACAACGCGCTTTTAGTAACTTTTACAGGGTCAAGGATACCGCTGTCAATCATATCAACGTATTCTCCCGTAAGAGCGTTAAAGCCATATGAGTTTTTAGCGTTGTTTTTAACCTCGTTTACAACTACGGCGCCCTGAAGTCCGGCGTTGCTTACGATTTGGCAAAGAGGAGCCTCAAGAGCTTTACAAATAATAGCGGCTCCTGTTTTCTCATCTCCGTCAAGGCTGTCAACAACTTTTTGAACGTCGGGGATACAGTGGATATAAGCGGCTCCGCCTCCGCTTATTATTCCTTCCTCAACAGCGGCGCGGGTAGCCGCGAGCGCGTCCTCCATACGAAGTTTCTTTTCTTTAAGCTCTGTTTCGGTAGCCGCGCCAACTTTTATAACAGCGACTCCTCCTACAAGTTTAGCGAGTCTTTCCTGAAGTTTTTCTTTGTCAAAATCAGATGTTGTAACGGAAATACTTTCTTTGATTTGATTTACTCTCGCTGAAATCTCATTTTTATCTCCGGCGCCGTCCACGATTATTGTATTTTCTTTTGAGACTTTAATTGTTTTAGCGTGTCCCAAAAGGTCTACGGTAGTTTCTTTAAGGTCGTATCCAAGTTCCTCGGAGATAACGGTACCGCCTGTTAAAACGGCGATGTCCTGAAGCATTTCTTTTCTTCTGTCTCCAAAGCCGGGAGCTTTTACAGCGACGCAGGTGAATGTTCCTCTTAATTTATTTACGATAAGGGTAGTAAGCGCCTCGCCCTCTATATCCTCGGCTACAATCAAGAGTTTCTTGCCTTCCTGAACAATTTGCTCAAGAATAGGCAAAATGTCTTGAATATTTGAGATTTTCTTATCTGTTATAAGGATATACGGGTCGTCAAGCTCAGCAACCATTTTTTCCATATCTGTTGACATATAAGCTGAGAGGTAGCCCCTGTCAAACTGCATACCTTTCACAAGCTCAAGTTCGGTATTCATTGTCTTTGACTCTTCAACGGTAATAACGCCGTCGTTTGAGATTTTTTCCATAGCGTCGGCGATCATTTCTCCGACTTCCTCATCAGAAGCGGAAATAGCCGCTACTCTCGCTATATGATTTTTTCCGTCAACCTTTTGGCTCATACCAACGATAGCCTCGACAGCCGCCTCAGTCGCCTTATTCATGCCTTTTCTTAAAATAACGGGATTAGCGCCGGCTGTTATGTTTTTAAGCCCCTCTGTAATCATAGCCTGGGCCAAAACAGTAGCTGTAGTGGTACCGTCTCCGGCGATGTCGTTTGTCTTTGTGGCAACCTCTTTCACGAGCTGAGCGCCCATATCCTCAAACGGATCCTCAAGCTCTATATCCTTCGCTATTGTAACGCCGTCGTTTGTAATTAAAGGTGAACCAAATTTTTTACCAAGAACAACGTTTCTGCCTTTTGGACCAAGTGTAACCTTAACGGTGTCAGCGAGTTTGTTTACGCCTGTTTCTAAAGCGGATCTCGCGTCAATGCCATATTTAATCTCTTTTGCCATTTTAATTAAACCTCCTGATTATTTTCATTCTGCTATCCTTATTATTCTACTATAGCTAAAATATCGCTTTCTTTTACAATAATATATTCTTTGCCGTCAATTTTTACCTCAGTACCGGCGTATTTTGAGTATATTACTTTATCTCCAGGCGCAACCTGCATAGGAACAACTTTTCCGTCAACCGCCGCCCCAGGACCTACAGCCACTACCTCAGCTTCCTGAGGTTTTTCTTTCGCCTGTGTAGGAAGCACGATTCCTGATTTTGTTTTTTCTTCCGCTTCTAACTGTTGAATAACCACTCTGTCGCCCAAAGGTTTAAGATTCATTTTGCATTACCTCCCAAAGTTTTATCAAAAAATAATTTTCGTCTTGTTAGCACTCACTAAACAAGAGTGCTAATCACAAATAATATATTAGAATAACGGGTTTATTTATGCAACGCCACTAAACGTCCATTTTAAGCGATTTAATAAATATTTTTCTATATTTTCTTTTATTTTCTATATTTTTTGTTTATTTTCTTTAAATTTCATTTTGTTCCTATTTTCATCCGCCTCGCGTAATGGAAAAGATACTGCTGAGCGAATCCGGCGTATTCTCCGAATTTTTCCTCGGCGAAACTATGTATTTCTTTTATTTTTGTGTCTTTTTCATCAAAGTAGAAATATTCCATTACCCTTTTTACCCACACGTCTGTAGGGAACACTTCTTTTCGGTCCATTGAGAAAAGCATAACGCAGTCGGAGACTTTTTCGCCGACTCCTTTTATTTTCATAAGCTTTTGGCGAACCTCGAACGTCGGCAAGTTTTCAAGTTCTTTGAAATTGACTGTTTTCTCGGAAACATTTTTTACTCCATCCATAATATATTTTGCCCTGAATCCCG
The DNA here is from genome assembly GCA_910579745.1 of uncultured Clostridia bacterium. Classification (GTDB taxonomy): domain Bacteria; phylum Bacillota; class Clostridia; order Lachnospirales; family CAG-274; genus MGBC114079. The sequence goes on from CAJTVH010000066.1 coordinate 10,985, forward strand.
TTTTACAGCTCATTAAATCCTCAGTAGACGCTTTTTTTAACTGCTCAAGTGTGGGAAACAAAAAATAATCGCCTGTTTTTTCACCGTATTTTTCAGAGATATTTTTAATTACTTGTTTTATCATAGGTATTCGGTTATTTTGAGAAATTATAAAAGAGATGAGACATTCCCACGGGTCTTGTTTTAAAATTCTTATACCAGGGGCGAAAGCCACAGCTTTTTTAAGAACATCGTCTTTTGAGAGTATTTCTTTTATTTCCATATAGTCTCTGTCAAGCTCAAAATATTTTATCCATATATTTTCAAAGTCATCTTTGGTACAAGGGTAAAAATCAACTTTATCGTCTTTCTGCTCAATATGGAGAACTTTTCCCCTAGCTATAATGATATATTCTTTGGAGTCAAGCTTGTTAAAACGGAAGCATTGACCGCATTCAAGTATTTGTTCAATATCAAAGCTGTCTATATCCTCGACTGTTATTTTATCGCCGTGCTCGTAATATTTCATTTTTTTATTCCTTTCTTTTTAAAGGTATGATATAATTATTTATGACGCTGTTGTTTTAGAGCGTGGTTTGGGGTTTTAAGCACTCTGTTGTTTATAAGGAGGCGTTTTTTTGAAAGAACATATATACACAATCCCTGTAACCGACGGTTTTTTAGAGGGCGGTGAGTGCCCTTTCTGCAATATGCTAAACTCTCTTGAGGAAGAGTCTGTTGAATATATTTTAGGCCCGGCTTATATGACTGACACAATTCGCCTTGAAACCGACAAAATTGGTTTCTGTGAGGAGCACATAAAGCGAATGTATGAGAAACAAAACAGGCTGGGCGTGGCTTTAATGCTTTATACACATTTGCGGGAGATTAACTTGGGACTTAATAAGGAAATATCTTCTTTATCTTTTGACAAACCCAAAAAAAAGCTTTTTGGAAAAAGCAAGGAAACCAAGAATCCCGTTTCCTCATATCTTAATAATATAACAAATTCCTGCTTTGTTTGCAACAGAATTAACAATACTTTTGAACGATATACGGACACTTTTTTTTATATGTGGCAAAGCAGGCCTGAAACCAAAGAAATGGTTGAGAGCTCAAAGGGATTTTGCGTTAAACATTTTTCAATGCTTATTGAGAAAGGCGGGGAAAAACTCACAAATGAAAGTTACAGGGATTTTTTTGAGACGGTTTCTTCAATACAGATGAAAAATTTAAAAAGACTTGAGAAAGAAATTGAATGGTTTATAAATAAATTTGATTACAGATATAAAGATGAACCGTGGAAAACTTCTAAGGACGCTCTTATAAGGGCTCTTAAAAAGATAAATTCCGCTGATACGAAAGGAACGGAATAGATGAGTGATGAATTTAAAAAAATGTCTTTTAAAAAGAAAGCGGAGCATTTATGGGAATACTATAAGGTACAGTTTTTTTTGATTTTGTTCGCGGCGGTTATTACGGGCTGGCTTATAAACGACGTTTTTATAAACCCGCCCCCAAAGCCTTACGCCTGGGTCGCTTTTTATGATGACTATGTTAATTCTGAGGTGACGGAGCGCTTATCCTCCGCTTTTACGGAAAAGTTCGTGCCTGAGGGAGAGAATCTAGACGTTAAGTTTACGTCATATTATTCCTCTGAGGCGGATCCCACTGTCGCCGTGGATATGGACCAAAAATTCAGTATGGTTTTATACTCCAGAGAACTCGATATAATCATTACGGGAAGAAATGAGAAGATGAATTTTGACTATTTCTCCAATTTCGCCAAGGACGGGAATATTATCCCGCTTGACCTTGTTTACACAAAAGAGGAGCTTGACGAGTTTGAAAAAAGGGGCGTACTTTTATACTGCGATGATACGGAGGGAAAGAAGAGGCCTTTCGGAATATCGGCCAAAAACACTACTTC
>CAJTVH010000067.1 GCA_910579745.1 uncultured Clostridia bacterium
GTATTCTCGACTGCTTTATTATTTCTCCAAAATAAGGCTCTTCCGCCAAAAGCGAGTTTTTCTCCGACAGATGTTTTTTCAGGGCGTGTAGATTTCCCATTCTGTACAAATAGGGAGACGGTATTGTATCGGAATATTTATTGACTGATCTAAAGCTTTCCTCATGGGGACCTTTATCAATATACAATACAGTCGTTTTTACCGCCGTAAACACGCGTGTTCTGTTGTTTGAATATATATATAGCCCGACAGAGCATAATATTGTTGTAAGTGTGAAAATAAAAATCCATTCTTTTATCGGTTGTTTGGCGTTTCGCATTATTCTCTCCGTTATATCGACATTATTTTTTATGACAGATTTCTTTTAGAAATTATGTGATTACAGCAATTCCATAAAGAAGAAAATATATTTTACTCAAAATTTCAGTGAAAGGCGTTTGTATTTTAAGCGCCAAAAACATTAAGTGATATTGAATAAAATAGTTTTTTAACTTTAGAGGAATTGCTGCAAAGTCTCAAAAGAAATCTAATGTAAAAAAATAGTTACAAGGTAAAAATAATATGGTATAATAACAATTATAAAAAGCTGAGGCTTTATTATAACTGTTTGTAAGAGTTTGACCGACTGAGCGAGCCGCTTCTTTTTAAGCGGGGCGGCTTACTCTTATATTCAGCCGGAGCCATTTCTTTAGCTGGATATAAAGGTATTGTAAAACGTCGGTGGCTGTGAGTATTTTATGAAATAAAGTACGGATAGTCTTTAATTTTTATTATAAGTATACTCTAAATTTAAAATATAGTCAATATTTCACTTTTTTTGAGAGAAAAAGTCCATTTTTGTTACGCTGGCTCGTTAAATTATTAGAGTGAAACAATAAAATAATTTACATAATATATTTAGGAGCGGATAAGAGTTTAGCGGTATGTATAGATATTCGGTATAAAAAAGATTGGAGTGACGTTTATGGCTCGTAAAATTCTTGTTGTTGATGATGAGGAGAGTATTGTTAAAATAATCGAGTATAATTTGAAAAAAGAGGGGTATGAGGTACTGCGCGCTCTTGACGGGGAAGAGGGATACAAACTCGCCGTTGAGGGAAAGCCTGATCTTATACTTCTTGACATAATGATGCCTAAAATGGACGGCTATGAAGTGTGTAAAAAAGTAAGGGAAAAAAGCGACGTTCCTATTATTATGCTTACGGCGAGAGCGGAGGAAGTTGACAAAGTTGTGGGACTTGAGTTAGGGGCGGACGATTATGTTACAAAACCTTTTGGGAACAGAGAGCTTATGGCGAGGGTGAAAGCCCATTTGAGAAGAAATGACGTACACAAGGAACAGGAGACTATGACTTCCGAGAACTCGGACAAATTCGGGGACATTGTTATTGATTTTGACAGGTATGAGGTTTACAAAAGGGGCGAGGTTATATATCTAACGGTAAGGGAGTTTGAGCTTTTGAAATTTCTGGCGACCCAAAAAAACCAGATTTTCTCAAGGGAGGCTCTCCTTGAGAAAGTATGGGGATATGAATACTTTGGAGACGTAAGGGCTGTGGATGTCACTATAAGAAGGCTTCGGGAAAAAGTGGAGGATGACCCGGGGCGGCCCAAATATATTATTACCAAAAGAGGATTTGGGTATTATTTTACGGTTTAAACTTACAATAGACCTGTTTAATGATTCCATTTATAGTGAAACAATAAAAAATAAACAGGCAAGATTTAATAAAGCTCATATATCAAGGAATTATTTTATTGTTTTTCCATAAGAGTTTTTACGAATCGCTATAAATTTGTATTGAGATTGCTGTAATTACGGCGGATTCAGAGGTTTTTTATGAAGAGTATCAAATGGAAAATGGTTTTTATTTATTTTACGCTTGTATTTATAGTTATGATTATAAGCGGTACTTATATAATTGTCATGACGGACTCGAAGGAAACCCGCAACGCTGAGGAAGAGCTCAAACAATGCGCTGTTTACGTTGAGGAGCAGATTGTTAGGGAATATGATAATCCAGATGATTTTCAAAAAGGATTTGATAATTTTTTTATCGTCAGGTCGTCTATGAGAAACATTCAGGCGAATATTCTTGATAAAAATGGAAATACAATAGCGTCCAGCGTTTCTTCAGATAAATCGTCTTTTATGAGTTATAATAACTCTACTGTTATTTCCGCTCTCGCGGGGAAAGAAAGTTTTGAGTCCAATAAAAAATATATGGACTTTAACTCTCAGGTTAAAGACTGGATTACTTTCGGGCATCCTGTGTTTAATGACAGCGGCGAGGTTGAGTATATCATTTACGTTCAGATTGACGGCGAGGAAATAAAAAACAATATTATGACTATAGCCGGTATTATCGCTGTTTCAGTTGTTATAGCTTTTGTCATAACGGGTATACTCGGTATCATTTTCTCAACGACAATCACAAGACCAATCGCGCTTCTTACAAAAAAGGCGAATCAGCTCGCCCACGGAAGAAAATTTGAGAGAGTGCCTGTGAAATCAAATGATGAGATAGGTCAGCTTACTAGAAGTTTTAACTATATGGCGTCGGAGCTTAGAAAAACTTTATCGGAGCTTGAGAACGAGAACAACAAGCTTGAGATAGTTGTAAACAATATGACGGACGGCATTTTAGCGTTTGATTATTTCGGAAAACTTATCCACGCCAACAGCGTATGCAAGGAGCTTTTGGGGTATACTACGGAAACCCTTACCCTACGAAAGTTTTTGGCGGAGACTAATATGTCAAACATTTCTCTTGTGCCTAATGTTATTTCAGAGACCATTATAAAAAGAGACGATTTATATTTAAGTATTTCTTATATTCCTTATGGGCAGAAAGAGGTTATTGACGTTTTAGGGTTTAAAACAAAGGACACTTTTGAGGGCCTTGTGGTGGTTTTGCAGGATATTACGAAGCATAGGCGTCTTGACGAGATGAGAAGAGAGTTTGTCGCCAACGTTTCCCACGAGATAAGAACGCCTCTCACAACTATTAAGAGCTATACGGAAACACTTATTGACGGCGCTATAGACGAGAAAGAGATAGCCGTTGAGTTTTTGCGCATTATTAACTCGGCGGCGGACAGGGTCGCCTTTTTGGCGAAAGATTTGCTTGATTTATCACACCTTGACAACAAACAGATGAAATTTAATTTTGAGAGAGTAAACATAATAGGTATTTTAAGAGACTGTGTTACACAAAATTATATTGCGGCGCAGAATAAGAATCAGGATATTTTATTTAATGTTCCGGATGATATGGAGTATATGGTAAACGCCGATGTTGGAAGGATTACTCAGGTGTTTAACAACGTTATCTCAAACGCTATGAAATACAGCCCTGAGAACACTGTTATAAAAATATATACAGAAGAGGACAGGGATTTTTGTTATATTAAAATAAAAGATAATGGTATCGGCATACCGAAAGACGATCTTGAGAGAATTTTCGAGAGGTTTTACAGAGTGGACAAGGCCCGTTCCAGGGCTATGGGAGGGAACGGGCTCGGTCTTTCTATAGCGAAAGAAATTATGGAGGGCCACAGAGGAAGGATAGAGGCTAAAAGCTCTCTTGGAGAGGGTACGGAAATGATTCTTAAATTTCCGAAAGCCTAGAAACAGTTAGAGTGTATCTGAAAACTAAAATATACGAGAAAAATAAAAGTAATCCGCGGGTTGTTTATTTTTTATAATTTTTGGGCGGAGAGCGTTTATATTTTTATTAACAGCAATTCTGTCTATACCAGAATTGCTGTAAAGTTGTTATTTATACAATTTTAGCGGTTTTTGTGAAATTTGAGGCGTAAGTCTCAAGGTCTTATTATTTTTTTAGGAGATTGATTAATATGGAATTTGGATTTTTAAAAGTAGCGGCGGCGACTCCTTACACGCGTCTCGCTGACTGTATGAAAAACGCTGAGGAAATTGTTAAGCTTACTTTTATAGCGGCGCAGAAAGGCGCGGCGGCTGTGGTTTTTCCGGAATTATCAATTACGGGATATACATGCGGGGATTTATTTTTACAGTGCTCTCTTATTGATGGAGCTAAAAAAGCCTTGCTTTATACCGCTGAAAAAACAAAGGGGATGGATATTGTTATTTGTGTCGGGCTTCCCTTTGAGTTTGAGGGAAAGCTTTTTAACTGCTGTGCTGTGCTTCACAAAGGCGAGATTTTGGGAATAGTTCCTAAAACCAATTTGCCTAATTATAATGAGTTTTATGAGAAAAGGTGGTTTGCGGAAGCTCTTTGTGAAAATAAGAGGGCCATATTTGACGGAAAGGAAATTCCTTTTGGAACAAATCTTCTCTTCAGAAATAAAAATAACGAGGATTTTGTTTTTTCCGTTGAGATATGCGAGGATTTATGGACGGTTATTCCCCCCTCATCTTATCACGCGAAGGCGGGAGCGTCTCTTATATTTAACTTATCCGCCGGAAACGAGATCACGGGAAAGGATATTTATAGAAAAAGTCTTGTGGAAAGCCAGTCGGCGAGACTTTTATGCGGGTATGTATACGCTTGCGCCGGCGAGGGGGAATCAACCACGGACATTGTTTTTTCAGGTCACAATATAATGGCGGAGAACGGAAAAATATTAAAAGAAAGCGAGCGATTTAAAAATGAGATTATCTTCGCTGATTTCGATTTATCTTATTTGAGAAGTGAGAGAAGAAAAAACACGAGCTTTTCTCTCTGCCAAAAGGGATATGAGAATATATTTTTTGATTTGTCTGAAAAATCCGCCGCTCTTGAACGATATATAGACCCTACTCCTTTTGTGCCGTCAAATCCGGGGCAAATGGATAAGCGATGCGAGGAAATTATTAAAATTCAAGCGCTGGGTCTTAAAAAGAGAATTTCCCATATAGGCTGTAAAAACGTTGTTATAGGAATTTCAGGCGGGCTTGACTCTACTCACGCCTTAATTGTGGCTTATAACGCCTTTGAGATGTTAGGTCTTGAAAGCAAGGGAATTATAACCGTGACTATGCCATGTTTTGGAACGACGGACAGGACATATAAAAACGCCCTGAAGCTATGCGAGGAATTGGGAACGACACTTATTGAGATAGATATAAAGGAGGCCGTTTTAAATCACTTTAACGATATAGGGCACGATCCGGATATTCACGACCTTACTTATGAGAATAGTCAGGCAAGGGAAAGAACTCAAATTCTTATGGATATAGCGTCAAAATACAGCGGTTTTGTGGTCGGTACGGGAGATTTATCGGAACTCGCTTTAGGTTTCGCAACCTATAATGGGGATCATATGTCAATGTACGGCGTAAACGCATCAATACCGAAAACTCTTATAAGATACCTTATAAAATATATCGCTGACAATAAAATTTTTAAAATAAATTCCGTGTCGGAAATACTTCTTGATATATTGGATACCCCTGTTTCGCCGGAGCTTTTGCCGCCGAATGAAAAGGGGGGAATTTCACAGGTTACGGAGGATATTGTCGGGCCTTATGAGCTTCATGATTTCTTTTTATACAATTTTATGAGAATGAGTTTTTCCGCCGATAAAATTATTTATCTCGCCGAGAACGCTTTTAAAAGCGTTTATGACGGAGAGACAATAAGAAAATGGTTTAACATATTCCTTAAAAGATTTTTCTCACAGCAGTACAAACGTTCATGTGTTCCGGACGGGCCCAAAGTCGGTTCTGTTTCTCTCTCGCCGAGGGGCGATTGGAGAATGCCGAGCGACGCTCTTAAAGAAGCGTTTATGCCGGCTAAGTAAGATAGCTTTTAAAACTTGATATTTTTAAAAATATATTTTCTAATAAAAGAGGGTTGACGTATTTACAATTTGTCAACCCTCTTTTATATATACGCGTGAAAAAAATTTGACAAGAGATAGCTGAGAAAATGATGGCCTCTCTCTCAATTTACGCCATTGAGACAATTTTTGTTGTTTTATCATACGCTAAATCGATTACGGTTCCGTCAAGAGTCACGACTATAGGGCGGGAAAGAAAGTTTTGATTTATAAATACTATCTGAGCTGTTTTATTATTTGAGAGCTGCACATAAGAGCTTACGTAAGTGTAAGTAATATTTTTTGTAAACTGAAACAGTGTTTTTGTGTCAAGACGGCCTATATTCATCGCCTCAAAGTCGTTTATTATATCGAAGGGACAGCGTTTTTTTATTGATACGAGATTATCGTACGCATTGCATACGGTGACTATTTTTGAGATTTCATTTAAATTTTTATCCGTGAGCCCTTTTGGATAACCAGAACCATCAATTTTCTCATGATGGGAGAGAACAGCTTGTTTTATATCGTCGTCAAGGTCTTGGGGAATGAGAAGCTCATACCCTATTTCGGGGTGTTTTTTGAATTTGTCGAGTTTTTCGCCGGAGAGAGTTTCCCCATTTAAAATCTCATTTTCCGAAAGGTCAAGAGATGTTTTTCCTATATCGTGGAGAAGTCCGGCGACAGAGGCTTTTTCAATGTCTTTTTTTTCAAGGTGCAGCCATGTGGCGCATATATGTGATAAAACAGCGACGTTTATACTGTGGGAATATGTGCAGTCGTCCATTTTGTTTAAATAACTTATGTAATGAATTAAATCACTGGCGCAATTAGCCGTATCGACAAGCCCCTCAACAATTCCGTAAAGTTCTTCCTGATTTGTGTTTTCACCGTTTTTTAAGGCCTTGACACAGTTTTTATACTCGTTTAACTTTTTATTATAGGTATCGTGAAAACGTTTAAACTCAGGTTTTTTCAATATAGGATTTATTCTTGGCTTTGCCGCTGGGGCGTTGTCTTTCTCCTCTGTTCCTGAAAAAGGTTTATTTCTTTTATCTATCGAGTAAGTCCAAATCTCAACTTTTGAGATGTCGTCGGTCTTCTCAAGTTTTTTATAATTCGCTTTATCCAGTCTAGTATTTTTCGTAAGAATTACAACGCCGCTTTTTGATACGGCGTCTTTGGCGAGAATCATATCTGGGCACAATTCGGATAGGCTTATTCTTTTTGTCTCCTGTAAGGAATCCATTATAAAATCACTCCTTTTAAGGTTCTTATAATTAAAATTATGAAAACGTTAATTTTTGGAATAGGTTCTTATAATTAAAATTATGAAAACGTTAATTTTTGGAATAGGTTCTTATATTACTATTATACACTTTTTATAAAAAACATCAAGTTATTTTACAATGTTCCCCACGCTTCTTCCAAAAGTTGTACAGCTTTTGAAATCTCAAACATCTCAAGTCCGCCGTATCCAAACACAAAATATTTGTCGTTATAAAGGCCGCTTTTTCGGTTAAAGTGGCGTGTCAAAGGAACTATTTTCACTCCTTTACCTCTCGCGGCGTATTCCATTTGATTTTCGGGTACGTCGGTGTTAAATTTAGCTATAAAATGAGTTCCGTCTAAATTATCATAGATTTCCATTTTGTCCCGAAAAGCTCGTTTATCTAATTCGGAGAGAAGAAAGTCCCTTTTTTTCATATAAACGGTTTTCATTTGTTTTACATGTTTCATAAAATATCCTTCCATCATAAACTCGGCCAAAACCCACTGCTCAAATAAATTTACGGGGGTATAATAGCTATTTATTGTAAGTTTCCATTTTTTCAGAAGAGGTTTCGGTAAAATTATATACGCCGTTTTTATGGATGGACCGATTGTTTTTACAAAGTCTCCGATATATATAACTTTTTCATTCCTGTCAAGTCCTTGTATAGATGTTAATGGCTTACCATAGACAAACTCGCTGTCGTGGTGAAACTCGACTATATATCGGTTTTTACGGGCGTTTGCCCAATTAAGCAGCTCATGGCGCTGTTCCACGGGCATAGAATACCCGACGGGATATTGATGCGACGGCATGATAAGAAGCACGTTTACGTTTGAGTTTTTAAGGGCTTCTATAGAAAAGCCGTTTTTTGTCACGTCAAGGAGACAAATTTTTTTGTCGCACATATTTATAACTGAGTAAATTCTTTTCATACATGGATTTTCGATGCCGTAAACGGTATTTCTGTTCATTATTATTGTAAGCATAAGCAGAAGATAGTCGAATCCAGCGCCTATTATAATTTGGTTATGAGAGCAGTTGACGCCTCTGAACTCATGAACGTATTTAGCTATTGCCTTTTGAAGAATACGCTCTCCGAAATTTTCACCGTGTCCGAAAAGGCTTGGGTTAGTGTAAATAGTGTCTTTATAAAGTTTTACCCATGTAGCGTAAGGCATTTTAAGAATGTCGTTTCCGTTTATACTGAAATTATATATATAATCGGGAAAAGACTCCTCATCAAGCTCGTTTATATGTCCCATTCTATTTCGCACATAAAAACCGCTTCTCGGCTCGGACATAATATAACCTTCCGCCGCAAGTTTCTGGTAAGCTGCCTCAACGGTGTTTTTATTTATTTTTAAATGTCCGCAAAGGGCTCTTCTTGAGGGCAGCTTCTCATTTTCCTTTAAGTTTCCCGCCCTGATTTCTTTAAGCAAATAATCGTATAGCTGGCGGTATAATGGTATATTGCTATTATTGTCAAATTGAATTGTAAAATCATTCATAATAAATCCCACCTTAGAGACTGTCTGAAAACTGTTAAAATATGAAAAAAGTTAAAGATAATATCGTCGTGCCTCAAAATGATATTATTTTTGGCTGATTTTTTGTATGTATTTTGTTTTTAAACAGGTTATTACGGCGAGACAATAAAATAATTACGGTATTTTTATAAGTCAGCTTGGAGTAAGCGAGTTTTATAAATTTAGCTTAGCGTATATAAAATAAAATACGCGGGAATTTTAGGCCGCATAGTTCTTAGCCGTTAAACTTGTTTAAATTTGCTGATTATATAGTTTAAGTATGGAAATCCATATATAAATCGGATGAATTACCATAAAATTAGTATTAATACATAACAACATACTTTTATTATACTTTTTTTACTCGAACTTGTCAAATAGAAGGAAACGCGGGCGGAAAGTATAGACGGGGCGATTAAGCTAGAGCGTATCTGAAAACAAAAATACGAGCGAAAAATTATAAAAAGTAAAACGAAACAGAAAGGCTTTTCTGTTTAATTTAATCGTTTTCGTTTATTTTTTTATAATTTTTTGGATATTTCGCGTATATAACTTATAGCTTATGATAGTTTTCAGATATGCCCTAGTGTAAATTATGGTGAGCACGCTGTGTAAAATGGCTCTTATTGTAAAAACATATAGTTTTTTAGTTTAGAGAGATATACGTGAAATGACATATTTTTTAAAAGCCTGATAGTATAATATAAGCGAAAAATAAAGTTTGAACAAAAGACAAGAGAAAGGAAGATGTTTATGGAGAAGGCAATCAATAAAGCGATTAACGCGGGGATAGAAAAAACAAATAAAAAATCTTTTGTAATAACGCCGAAAATGGTTTCCGCGGTTATTTTAACCGTTTTAAGTTTTTTTATAGGGCGAATAGCATTATTTCAGGGTATAAATCCTTTCGCGATAGCTTTTTTGGCGGTATTTTTATATACTGATAAAATTTTTTACTCGGCGGCGCTTTTTTCGGTTCCGGGGTTTCTTTTAAGCAGCGGTGGCATATACACGTCAAAATATTTAATATGCCTTGTCATAATGGCGCTTTTCAACGTATGTATAAAAGGAAAAGCGGAAAATATCACTCTTATGCTTAAAAGCGGGACGGGAGCGGCGGCGGCGCTTATCTCAGGGCTTGTGATAGCTTTTTTAAATAATTTTTCCATATACTATACGGTTTTGGCGATTTTAGAGGGGATTTTAGTATTTTGTCTGACATGCGTGCTAAATCAAGGTATAAACGCCGTTTATTTTAACATAGGCGAGGGCAGGTTTGAAAGCAATGATATTTTAAGTTTATCTATACTTACGGGGGCCGTGGTGGCGGGTTCGGCTGATATTTATATGGGCGGCATTTCCGTTATGCTTACTTTATTGATGTTTCTTGTTATGGCTATGGCGCATAAAAACGGAAGCGCGGCTGGATGCTGCGCCGGCATACTTCTTTCTTCCGTGCTTATGCTGTCAGGGAGTTTGCCTGTGGAGTATTCTTGGGTATTTGGTATAACGGGGGCTGTGTGCGGAATATCCAAAAATATGAATAAGCTGTTTACCGCTATATCTTTTATATTTTCCTCTGTTATATGTTTTATATACATAAACGGGGAGCTTTTGACAAAAGAGGTTATTTTCTCGGGAACGCTCTCTGTTATTTTCTTTTTAATTATTCCCCTTAACAGGTTTCCATCTATAGTTCCTAAAGTTATGCCTTTGCCCGATACGGCGTCCGCCTATATTTTGAGAATGAAAGACATAGTGTCGCATAGGCTTAATGGATTTTCGGAGTCTTTTTTAAGATTGTCCAAGACATTCTCAAATTTGGCGGAAAAGAGAACGGCGTTATCCAAAGACGAGGTGGACGAGCTTATAGACGATGTTTTCGCGAAAGTTTGCGGGACATGCAACTTACAGAGCTTTTGCTGGAAAAATAATTTTTATAATACATATCAAGCGTTTTTCGGGTTTTTAGCCACTTGTGAGAAAAACGGAAAAATAGAGTATTACGATATGCCGGGGGATTTTAGAAAAAGATGCTTAAATGCCGATTTTCTCGCGGAAAACGTAAACAGGCTTTTTGAGGCTTATAAAATAAATTTGACATGGAAAAACAAAATCGCCGAGAGCAGAGAGCTTGTAAGCTGTCAGATAGCGAGTATCTCCAAAATTATAAACGGTTTCTCGAGAGAGCTTTATTCAGAGTTCTCTTTTGACGACGCTTTGTCTAAAAGGGTTACTGAAGAGCTTGTTAAAAACGGCATAAAAGTATATTCGGCGGCTGTTACTGAAAACAAGGACAAAAAGACGGAGGTTATTATAACTCATGATTCCTGTTACGGCAGGCATATGTGCGTAAAAGAAATAATACCTATTGTGAACGATATTCTTGAGAAAAATATGAATAAAGACGTTTATCATTGCAGTATAGCTATTGAGGACGGGAAAAATATATGTAAACTGAAGTTAGCGGAGGAACAGACATTTACTGTTACCGCGGGGGTTTCCAGAATGACAAAATCGGACAGCAAGGAATCGGGTGATAACCATACTTTTATGAATTTGGGAAACGGCTCTTACCTTCTCGCGCTCTCAGACGGCATGGGCTCAGGAGCGAGGGCGAAAGAGGAAAGCGCCGCCTCTATAGAGCTGTTTGAGAATTTTATGGAAGCCGGTTTTCAAAAAGACGTCGCGGTGGATTTGATAAACTCAGTGCTTGTACTTAAATCAGAGCCAAAAAGTTTTTCAACTCTTGATATTTGTATAATAAATATGTATACAGGTATTTGTGAATTCGCTAAAATAGGCGCCTGTGAGTCTTTTATTGTGTCGAGAGATAAAACGGAGGTTATAAATTCGGCTACTCTGCCCGTGGGAATACTTGATAGGGTGGATATGGAAACAAGCAGTATAGGCCTTTGCGACGGGGATTTAATCGTTATGATGACAGATGGTGTAAGAGACTGTTTTATTTCTGAGGACGATAGGGGAAGACTCGAAAATCTTATTCAAAGTATGAAAAACAAAGACCCTCACACTGTTTCGGAAACTATACTCAATACGGCTATAGAGCTTTCGGGGGGAATAGCTAAAGACGATATGACGGTTTTGTCCGCCAAAATTAGAAAGAAAACGGCGTATAAACGCCAGGAGAAAATATAATATATTAGAACATATCTGAAAACTATCATAAGCTGTCAGTTATATACGAGAAATATCCAAAAAATTATTAAAAAATAAACGAAAACTGTTTAATTAAACAGAAAAGCCTTTCTGTTTCGTTTCATTTTTTATAATTTTTCGTGCGTATTTTAGTTTTCAGATACGTTCTAGACTTTTATGGATAATAAAAATATTTATCAGGACAAAAATAATAATTGTTATAAGCAGGGTTTTTCTGAGAGTGAATTGGACATTTTAACGTTAGCTGTTTAAAAGAGGAACTATAGCGAAAGAAAAATAATGAGCGAGTAAATTCTAATTTTACCCGATCATTATTTTTTTTACTGTAAAAAAGGGTTTAAGTTAGGGAGTATCTGAAAACTATCATAAGCTATCAGTTATATAGGAGAAATATCCAAAAAATTATTAAAAAATAAACGAAACCGGTTCAATTAAACAGAAAAGCCTTTCTGTTTCGTTTTATTTTTTATAAT
>CAJTVH010000068.1 GCA_910579745.1 uncultured Clostridia bacterium
GAAGAATATCATAATCAACAACCTCCCGCATCCATTCATCAGTACACTCTTCAGCTCCGCAGAAATAACTGTGTCCAATACAAAACCCACTGCCAAGATATTTATCGTTAGCTATTTCCTTATTCAGATTTTTTATCTCTGAAATAAGTCTGTCAAACGTATCGTTATCAAAAGATTCTTGATATTTTAAAAAACCTTCCGAGTCAAATCCTGGTCCCATATCAAAAAAACTGAAACGTCTTCTCAAAGCGTAATCAATCATAGCGAGGCTTCTGTCCGCCGTGTTCATCATTCCGATAATATGTAATCTTTCAGGAACAGAAAAATTCACACCGTTATAAGCTAGTTTAGCGCTTTTACCTCGATAATCGCTTTCAATCAGCATTAAAAGCTCGCCGAAAATCTTACTCATATTTCCTCTATTTATTTCATCAATAATAAAGAAATAATCTTTGTCTGGATTTTCTGACGCTTTCTTACAAAAATGATAAAAAACCCCATACCTCAACTCAAATCCTTCTCTAACCGGTTTATATCCAATTACAAAATCCTCATAAGAATAATTCTGATGAAACTGCACAAACTCAATACGATTATCATCTTTTACCCCCATAATTGAATAACAAAGCCTTTTCGCAGCAAAAGTCTTGCCTACTCCCGGCGCTCCCTGCAAAATTATATTCTTTTTCCTTTTCAAAACTGATACAAGACGGTCGTATTTTGCCTCTGACATATATACTTCCTCAAGAAATTCTTTTTTTGTATATTTTTTGTCAGCATCTATAGAAGAAAATATTGCGTTTTTCTCACAAATTAAACCAACAATAAAATCATACTCATTTTTACTCAACTTAAAAAGACTGCCTTGCTGATTAGTAAAATACTCCATATTCCCCAATTCAGGACAGTCTTTTAAAACAGCGTAATCAATTGGAGACGACAGATCCTCCACTTTCTCAAAGCAAATCTTCTCGCCGTCCTGCTCATCTGTTACTCTTCCTATAGCTACTACTTGTTTTACAGGATATGACTCATACCCTATAATCATATCGCCTTTTTTTACATCCAAAAAATTTTTAAAAACGCGCCTTTTATTTCCGTTATTGTTAAATAAAGTATATGATTCTGTTTCTCCAATATCAATATTAGAAAAACTCCAAATCCTTGGATTAGCGTTCAGCCACCAATAGTTACTCTCATTCCCATTCGTGTCAGACTCAGCGTAAAGCTGTATATCTGAAAAGTCTACCTCATCAAGCGCATTAGAAAGCTCGTCACGCAGTTTCCAAAGATATAAACTTTCCCCATTATTATCAATAGATTTACCAACATATAAAATTGGCCACCAAATAACGTTATAATCATCCACAGTAAAAACAGGGCATTCTGTCATATTCGCGACACGCTTGGCGAGCGCCAAAGAGCCGTTCTCATAAAACTCCTTAGTTCTTCCATATTTAATAGATAACTGCTCACAGGTTGCCTTTCCGCCATAATCCTTAATCCTCGCCATAATCTCCAAGCCGCTTTCAGTAAATACAATAGGGTTTATCAAAAGTTCTGTCCAATCCTCAACCGTAAGCTTTGGTGAATAATCCACGGGCCACCATCTCTCATCCATAGATTCAGTGGTATGTAAGCCAAAATATCTACTGATATAAAAAGCGACATCAACAGTTAAAATATGAAGTTTCTCGTCAGGATAACAATCTTCCGTAACACGCTCCCTGAAAAGATTAATCAGCTCATCATCATTTACAAGCTCCTCACAAATTTCATCATAAAACAAAATAAAATTTCGTATATTATCGGTATATAACCCCTTTTTAAATCTATAATCGCTTTTAAGCTTGTCAGACAGCGCTTTTATCTCATTAAATTTATAAATATAATATTTATCAGGATAGCGTAGCCAGAGATAAGTGGATATGGCGTTTTCATCTTGATAATGACGCGCGGCGCCATTTCCATAACGCTCTAAAAGCAAATCAGATTTTATTTTAAAGCTGTCTATACGCTCATAAATATCATCTCTCTCATCAAAAAGTCCAATAAACATAGAACGGACTTCTTCTGAATTTATTTCAGCGAATTTTATAATCATTTTAGCGGGAAGATGATTAACAAATTTCAAAAGGTTACCTGTTTTGGAAAACGCTTCTGCAAGCATTTGAGAAAAATCATAAGAATTAATATCCCAACTCTCTTGAAATTTCTTTACGGCTTCCCATTTATATTTTTCTTTTGGCCATATTTTCTCAATAAAATCTCTTTTATAACCTGTAAGCGCCTCTTTAAGAGAAAGTTTATCAAACATATTTTCATCTCCCATTATTTATAAAAACTATATAAACATAATTTCTTAGAGTTTTTTAAAGCTTATCTTATATCTTCACCAAAAACATCAATTATCCGAAAAATAAGATATAATTAATAAATCACTCAAATAAATATATCATACTTTCACTTTATCAATCAATTATCAATGCCCATCATCATTTTATAATGATGTTCCTGACTCATCACCTCAAAAATCAATTTGAATACTTCTTTATATTGTTTCACATCGTCACGCTCCTGGATATATAGTTCACTCTCAATGCCAGCCAAATTATTAATATAATTTAACATATACGACGCCATACGATACTTTGTATAATCCCGCCGACCGTTTATCATAGTTATAAACTTATCTTTATTCCTCTCTAATACAATATCTCTTATAATATTTCTTTCATATCCGCACAATCGCAGAAAGTAATAGTTCAAAATTCGATGAATCACATTCAAGACAGCAACAGGTGAACTTACCTCTTTAAACTCATCCCACAAAGCTGTATAAGAATCACTGACAGGATTATAATTTTCCTGTTCATCTGAATTTTTTTGATTTTGACGAGTGCAAATATATATGTCGGAAACATTATTTGTCTTTCTAATCATAAAAAAAGATACGTCTCTGTATCGCTTAACTTGATTATACGATATTTCCTTGTGAAAAGAGGCGTTATGCGTTAAAATAAAAATTTGCTTAATATAATTATCCTTAGATTTTTCCCATTGAGGAATAATATTGTTGTGACAAATCTCAATCATTTCCCTAACAAGAGCACTGATAATAAACATTGCCGAACTGTCCATACCAGAAACAGGATCATCAATCACAACAATTTTATCTTTTGAGCTTTCCCCGCTGTAACTGCCCTTCGTAAGATAGTAAAAATATAAAAAAGCTATAAAATTCCGCTCTCCCTCACTTAGCTTATCAGCAACACTTCCATCCAAACGCTCCACTCTATAAGTATTTTGAACTCCCGCCTCTTCCTCAAGCCTAAATCCTTGAAAACCGGATTTATATAAAATATTGTTAATACCATCTACCGCCTCCTTTGTATTTACAACTTGTTTATTTAACTCACTTATTTCTCTCGCCAGCTCCCGCCCCTCATCAATAACGCGGTTTATTTTTCGGTCTAATTCGTTAATTTCTTTCTCAAGCGTCGAGACAGTCTCCTTATATATATTAATATCATCTTTCAATACAAAAGCCAAATACTCCCAAACTTCCGATTTACATTTCGTTTTCTTGGTTTTTACATCTTTAACAATCTCATTATTCGCCATAATCTCTTTATTCAAAGTATCTATAACAGAACCGATTTCAAGTAACAACGAATCAGTATCCTCTAAAGCCGCTATTGATGTCGGTTCTTTTATTTTTTTATCAATTATTTGTGAGTTAATAGTAATAGAAGCAGATAACATTTTTAATTTTGTCTCATAATCGTCTAAATTTAACCCTGGCATATGATTTCGCAAATTAGAGCGTAAAGTTATAACAATATTCTCCATCTCCGATATATAAATATTCTTAAATTTATTAATAGCGTTAATATCATTTTGATACTGAGCGTCAAAACAGGCGGCAATTTCTTTTTCAAAATTATTTGGAAGTTTCCTCTGACAATAGGGACATTTTCCATTAGTTCGCCCTGTATAATGGCTATGCCCCTGACGAACCCAATCAGTAGCGTTAAGAGCTTTTATAAAATTAGCGAAAGGCGTTTCAACTCTGCTTACAATCGCTTTCCCCATAAGCTCATAACCGGACAAAGAAGCGTATGTTACCTTTCCCGCTTTAATAAACAAATTATATGTACTCGCGTTTTTTGAAAAAACCGTTTTATAAAAAGTTTCAAGTTTATTAAAATCATGGGCAATTGGCTTGGTATTTAAAATTTCCTCTCCAAATAATGAAATTTTTTTCTTTCCGGTAATAGCTTCGTCAAAAATATTTCTAAGTTCCTTTGTTTTATTCCAGCAAGTATTTTTAAAATCGGTTATAGTTTTTTCCTTAGACAACCTTTTTTTCTCCGCATTATTAATAAATTCATTGTACTCGTCTAACTTCTCAGCCTTTCTCATTATTTTCTCGTCAATTTTCTTCTGTATATCAATATTTGTTTTTGAAACAGTAAACACGCCGGCTAAATTCCTGTAATTTCCGAAATTGTCATTTACAAAATCCATGTCATAAATCAAAATATCAAAATCATTTTTAGATTTACCGTATTGCCATCGTACACCGTTGTTTAAACGAATCGTACGCGCTATTGTAGATTTTCCGACTCCGTTTTTCCCATAGAAGATATTAACAAATGAAGGCTCAAAAACATTTCCTCTAAAGGTAGCGTCATCAAGTATCACTTCCTCAATAACCGATTTAACTTTCTTTTCCATACGCCGCCCTCCCATTATAGATGAATTTTACATTAATAAATTCATTCTTTGCCTTATACTCATAAATCTCAAAATATACACTAAACCGTCTAAAATCACTTTATGATATAAAACTCAAAAAATTTTAAAACACAAAGAATATAACCGAAATTTATCCTTAATTTTTCTTAAAAACCCTATATCTGATTTCGTAATTTATTTAACTACCGCAATCCGCAAATTTTTTTAGAGGAAACCAATAAAAAAACGCCTTAATATACCAGCTTTTTAAAAAGCCGTTTTTTCATTTTTTTATTGGTTCGCTATAAATGAGTTTTAAAGAATATATTAGGGCGTATCTGAAAACTATCATAAGCTATCAGTTATATACGCGAAATATCCAAAAAATTATTAAAAAATAAACGAGAACGGTTCAATTAAACAGAAAAGCCTTTCTGTTTCGCTTTATTTTTTATAATTTTTCGCGCGTATCTTAGTTTTCAGATATACTCTAGTATATTTTATCTTAAAAAATAAAAAATTTCAACTCCGATATTATTTTATGGCGTATCTGAAAACTATCATAAGCTATCAGTTATATACGTGAAATATCCAAAAAATTATTAAAAAATAAGCGAAAACGGTTCAATTAAACAGAAAAGCCTTTCTGTTTCGTTTTATTTTTTATAATTTTTGGTACATATTTTAGTTTTCAGATACGCTCTAATGAAATCCTGCCTTTATCAATTTTAGCGTCGGGATGATGATATTGAAACCTACTATATAATATTGGAATTTTTACTCTCGTGGCGTTTTTCGGACACCAGTGCACACAAGCGTAACATGCTGCGCATTTATTTCCGTGTATAGCACGTTTTTCTTTTATTGTTATATTATTTGTGGGACATATCTTTTGGCACAGTCCGCAACCGTCACAATCTTTATTAATTCTAAAATTTTTTATCGGGGAAAGCCTCAATAATGATTTATTTTTATAAAAAAAAGAATCCTCCACAAAATTGTCCTCGACTTTAACTCCCTTTGATTTATAATTTTCAATTCTATTCCTAATATCCGAGATTATATTCTTTACAGTTAACGGAGCGGCGCTTAACCTTCGCGAATTTTGCTTTTTACTGCTGATAATACAGTTACCTGGCATTGAAATATCAAAAAACGAACAGAGTCCGCTTCCAATTGTACAAAATATTTTATCGGCGCTGTCGTTTGATTTGCCGCTTTTGCCCACATTTGATGTAAGTATGGCAAAAGTATATGTATCAGGATTAATTTTCAGTCTCAAAAGTCGGTCTTTTACAATCCATGGTAAATCCCCCATATAAGTGGGACAAACAATTCCTATCACTTTATCTTCCACAAACAGCTTATCCTTTATGTCAATAATATTTTTCATCTCTTCTCTTAATTCTTTAGATAATTCATTCGCTACCCAAAGAGAATTTCCCGTACCTGTAAAATAAAAAATCATATTTTCCTCCTATTCCTCACCTTTTCTGTCAGGTAATATATTCATAAACAATTTTACATGTTCCACAAATTTCAGCAAATTATCCATACATTCTTCGTTAGCGTCAACATAATAATAATTTTTTGTAGCGTCTCGTCGAGATTTTACTATTCCCGCTTTTTTTAAAATCTGTAAATGCCTTGAAACCGCTGGTCTTGAAATATTAGTTAATTTTACAAAATCACCTATTCTAAGACCATCGCAATCACCCTCATATCTTAAAAGACAAAGTAAAATATGCTGCCTAGTTCTATCACCTAACGCTGTTAATACATCAGCGCAGGACAAAAGCTCAGTCATTAACTTTTCTTTTTCCTCTCTCAATTAAAATCACCTCCTTCCTTCATAAAAAATTATAACATAAAAAATAAAAAACAGTTTAATAGATAAGAAAATCGAGACAATAAAAAATATAAATTCATCATAGATAACTGTACAACTCATAAGCGTTATACTCATAGTCAAAATTATACCCCAGTTTTTCAGCCAAAGCCGCGGAATGTTTATTTTGAGCGTCCCAGCTTGGATATAGTCCACGTTCAACACATTCTAAAATTAATTTAGCTCCACAAATATAAGCGAGACCTTTTCTTCTATATTCTTCTCTCGTATCTATCTCTATCTCAATCCCACCTATATAACCGGCGTAAGAAGACGCTCCCGAAACAATTTTCCCGTTTTTTAAAATAACCGCACCCAAACCGTATTTTCGATACATATCATAATCTTTATACTGAGATACCCAGTCCTCACACCAGGGTATATTCCTACATCTCCAAAATAAATCCTCGTCAATCATTCGCATTATGTATTCGCCAGACAACATACCCACAGCCTTCCTAAGTAAATTCCCGTTAAAAATATTCTTTTCCTTTTTAAAAGCATACCTAATAACTTTTTTAACCTTTCTACCATAACATCTCTCAATAACTTCTTCCCAGCGCTTATTTCTAGGAATTAAAATAAGAAAATCCTTTTTACGCCAAAAAGGTTTATATAAAACAAGTTCCTCATCGGGAAGCCCCGCAAAAAAACAAAAGTCTCCCAAAAGAGCCATAGCAGAAATAGGATTTTCAATAGAATTAACATATAAATTTCCCATAACACCTTGCAGACAACTCCAAATTAAAGTTTCATCCCAGTCCTTAAATAATAAAGCCTCCTTCCCATAATCTCTTGTTTCATAAATCATATTACAATATAACCCCTCTCATAATCACTATTTTTTGTAAAATATTTAAGTATAAAAATAAATTCACTTTTTCAAATAATCAATTAAAAAACTAAACTTATCGCTTTCTTTATATTCTAAATCTTAACAATTACTATACATTCTATCATTTTTTATTCCTTAACATATAAAAATACCCGATAATTATATTATCGGGTATTTTAAACGTGCATGAAAGGATTCGAACCCTCGGCCTTCTGGTCCGTAGCCAGACGCTCTATCCAGCTGAGCTACATGCACATAAACAAATATAACGCCGTACTTTATACTACACTCACGACTTAAATTAGTATACTACAATTTTTAATTCTTGTCAAGGATTTTTGTCTTTATTTTTCAAAATTTTCAAAAAAATTTTCTTTGTCATATTAAATAGTTTATGGTATAATATACAAAATATCTTTTTTTTAAGAAGGGAAATTTTTCAAATGATAAGAAAAATTTTTAAAATACTTAGTCCTACACAAATAATAGTTATGGGTTTTTTAATATTAAATTTGATAGGAACATTACTTTTAATAATGCCCTTTTCTTCCTCAACAGGCAAAGAAACATCTCTTATAGATGCGCTTTTTACCTCAACTTCCGCTTTATGCGTAACAGGTCTATCCACTGTAAATACTCTAGCACATTGGTCATTTTGGGGAAAATGCGTGATATTGTTTTTAATTCAAATAGGCGGCATAGGTTTTATGACAATCGTAACGAGCATACTTGTCATTTTAGGAAAAAAAATAACATTAAAAGAACGAATCGTTATGCAGGAATCCTTTAATCTCGATACTTTTCAGGGAATGGTATCTTTTACAAAAAAAATAGTAAAAGGAACTCTGTTTTTTGAGACTCTCGGAGCCATATTGCTGTCATTAAGATTTATTCCGGATTTCGGTTTTTCCAAAGGTGTGTTATACGGTTTTTTTCATTCTATATCCGCGTTTTGCAATGCGGGTTTTGATATTTTAGGTAACAATAGTCTCGCACCATATTCAAATGATTTATATATAAATATAGTTATCGCTTTACTTATAATAATAGGCGGTCTTGGTTTTATAGTATGGGTTGACATAGCTAAAATTTTTAAAGATGAAAAAACAAAAAAATTCCCCTTAAAAAATAAAATTCAAAACCTCTCACTGCAGAGTAAACTTGTTTTATCAATAACACTAACCCTTATTGTCTTTGGGTGGATATATATTTTTTTAAGCGAATACGATAATCCAGCTACATTAGGCAATATGAATTTTTTCGAAAAACTTATAGCGTCATTTTTTCAATCCGTAACTTTCAGAACAGCTGGATATACTACAATAAATCAAGGGAATCTCACTTACGCCGCCAAATTTTTGGGAATTATTTTTATGCTAATCGGAGGCTCTTCGGGAAGTACAGCGGGAGGAATAAAAACCGTGACAATCGGAGCTGTTTTGGCGGCGGTCATTTCCGTAATAAAAGGCAGAGATTCTGTTTGCGTTTTTAAAAAAAGCATCTCTTTTAATACCGTTCAAAAAGCTCTTACAGTTATAATTATGATGATAGGCTTTTTAATCGTTCTCTCAATAGCGTTATCGTTTACCGAAAAAAATATTGATTGTGAATATGAATTTATAGATTTATTCTTTGAAGCCTCATCAGCTTTGGGCACCGTGGGACTTACAACGGGAATAACGCCTTATCTATCAATCTTAGGCAAAATATTTATATGCGTAGGCATGTTTGTTGGAAGACTCGGTCCCGTTACAATTGCCATCGCACTTTCATCAAAAAAAGATTTGGGAAAAAATCTGCTTCATTATCCCGAAGAAAAAATATTTGTTGGTTAAATCGTGTATAAGATTATATAACTATCGCTTTCAAGGTCTGAGTTCTGTCATTTAGCGATATATACATTTCACGCAAGTTATAATCTACTAAAAATTTCATATATTCCGCAAATCTTTATCGCCGAATATATAAGAAATTACATAGGAGGAGTATGTCAATTATGTCTAAAAATAAACAATTCGCGATATTAGGATTAGGACGATTTGGACAAAGTATCGCGAAAACTCTTGTCGATAATGGATGTGATGTTTTATGTGTCGATAAAAACATAGACGCTGTAAATGAAATGAGCAAATACGCAAGCAACGTAACAAGAGCGGATGTCGCGGATGTTCATGCCATGTCGGCTCTTGGATTAAATAATTTTGACGTTGTAATAATAGCGATAGGCGAAAACATGGAAGCTGGAATTATGGCGACTCTCATAGCGAAAGAAATGGGTGTTCAGAATGTAATAACAAAAGCGAAAAATGAAATTCAAAAATCAATACTTCAAAAAGTGGGTGCCGACAGAGTCGTTCTTCCGGAAAAAGATATGGGAATAAGAATCGCCACAAGCCTTATAACATCAAATATAATAGATTTTATAAGTCTTTCAGATAAATTCACAATAGCTGAAATTGAACCTCGTAAAGAATGGATAGATATATCATTAAAAAAATCAAATATACGAGCTGAACACAGACTTAACGTTGTCGCTATAAAAAGAAACAACGATATAATTGTTTCTCCAAAAGCTGAGGAAATTATACAAAAAGATGATATTTTAGTAATAATAGGCACAATCACCGATATTCAGAAAACAAAGTAAGGGATTTTAATAATGTCTGAGACAATAAATATAATGAGCGCTCAAAATAAATATATAAAACAGATAAACCTTTTAAAAACAAAAAAAGAAAGAGATAAAACAAAACTGTTTATCGCTGAGGGAGAAAGACTTATAGATGAAATACCTTCAGATTGGGAAACCGAATACATTATAACATCTAAAAGTTATTTCTCCTTAATAGATAAAAAGAGGATTTTAAATAAATTTCAAAAAAGCGATATTTTTACAATTACAGACGAACTTTTTAGAAAAATTTCAGATACAGTAACGCCGCAGGGTATTTTAGCAGTCTGCAAACAAAAAATATTTGAGAAAAACATTCTTTTTGAGAAAAAAAATCCTTTTTTTCTTTTACTTGAAAAAGTATGTGACCCAGGTAATATGGGAACTTTAATAAGAACGGCGGATGCCGCCGGTGTTGACGGAATTTTTCTATCAAAAGGCTGTGTTGATTTATATAATAATAAGGTTATAAGGGCTACTATGGGATCTATCTTCCATCTTCCTATTATTATAAATTGTGATTTCGATAACTTAATAACTTTATTGAGAAAAAAAAATATAAACATTTTCGCGGCACATTTAAAAGGCAATACACTTCCATATGAAATAGATTTGACAAAAAGCTGCGGACTGCTTATAGGAAATGAGGCAAACGGTCTTTCAGACAAAACTTCTGAAAAAGCGACATCTCTTATTAAAATTCCGATGCCCGGAAAAGCTGAATCCATGAACGCCTCAATAGCCGGAAGTATATTTATTTATGAAGCTGTACGACAGCGCGTAAAAGCGTCTAAAAACTAAACCGCACGAAAAATATAGTAAAATTGGAAAATTGTATATATCTTTTATAATTTTTGAATTATTTAGGTTTTTATGTTTACATACCTTGTAACCGTAAGCTAAAACTTTCAAATAGACTTTGATTAATCTTTCAATTTTAAAAACGGATAATAAATTTTCAGAAAGGAAAGAAATATGAACAGAATTGGCTGGGATGAGTATTTTATGTCAATGGCGGAACTCGCTAGCAAAAGATCAACTTGTTTAAGACGACAAGTCGGTGCCGTAATTGTAAAAGACAATCAAGTTTTGGCTACAGGTTATAACGGCGCTCCAAAGGGGCTTCCAAATTGCTGTGATTTAGGAGATTGCCTTCGTCAAAAAATGAATATTCCAAGCGGGGAACGCCACGAATTATGCCGAGCGGTTCACGCAGAAAATAACGCTATAACTCAGTGCGCTGTAAATGGAGTTTCTTGCAAAGGCGGAACAATTTATATAACAGATAGTCCCTGTATAATGTGCTTAAAACAAATCATAAACGCCGGAATAAAAAAAATTGTCGCTCTTGAAATGTATCCTGACAAGATGAGCCAAGAAATGCTTAACGCTTGTAATATAGAATTTATAAAATATAAAAAATAAACTCACTAACTACTAACGCTAAATCTTTTAAAATTATTTAGCTATTATATGTGGTAAAATAGATCCTCTATGATTGTTTATTAAACTACCTTAATAAACAATAGAGTTCTTAAATTTAGTATTTTATAACCTTTTGTTAGTGTACCAAAATTTCATATCTTTTTTATTCCGTTTTATCAAGTATTTCACCCAAGAGAAAGCCTTGACCATGCCAAACTGCGGTATGTTATCTCAATAGCGTCTCTTTCCGCCTTAACGTTTCCAAACATAAAACCGCCCCCCTACCGCTTTAATTTTCTAAAGCTGT
>CAJTVH010000069.1 GCA_910579745.1 uncultured Clostridia bacterium
TTGGGAGCGAGAATATATCTTTTCTCACCATCTGAATAATGAAGTAAAGCAATATTGGCGGTTCTGTTAGGATCATACTCAATAGCCGCCACTTTAGCGGGAACACCATCTTTATTTCGTTTAAAATCGATAATTCTGTATTTTCTTTTAGCTCCTCCGCCATGATGGCGAACGGTTATTTTACCCTGATTATTACGTCCCGCTGTGGTTTTAATGTGAACAACAAGACTTTTTTCGGGTGTGGATTTAGTAATTTCAGAGAAATCAGACACAGTCATATGTCTTCTCGAAGGTGTATAAGGTTTAAATCTCTTAATACCCAATTTTTACACTCCTTTCAAACGTTTATATCTCACACGTATCCGTGTGTATCATATTAATTGTAAATTACATACCTTGGAAAATCTCGATTTCCTTACTTTCGGCGGTAAGCTTAACAATAGCTTTTTTCCTCTTGTTTGTTCTGCCGGAAGTATAACCTCTTCTTTTAACCTTGCCAACTACGTTCATAGTGTTTACGGAAGCGACTTTCGTTCCCTCAAACATTTTCTCAACTGCTTCCTTAACTTGGCTTTTTGTAGCCTGCGGGTGCACGTAGAAAGCGTATTTTTTATCAGCCATATCGTTCATTGTTTTCTCAGTAACAACAGGCTTTAAAATAACATCATAATATTTAATATCAGCCATTACGCGTACACCTCCTGAATTTTTTCAACAGCTTGTTTTGTAACAACAAATGTATCATATTTAAGAATATCATAAACATTAATAGTATTTACAGATGCGGTCTTAACATCAGGAATATTTCTCGCTGATAAAATAGCGTTTTTATTTCCGTCCTCAAGAACAACTAAAGCCTTTGATACTTCGATATTATTAAGAACATTCTGCATTTCTTTCGTCTTGATTTGCTCAAGATTAAGATTTTCAAGAACAATTAATTTATTTTCGTTTACTTTAGTTGTAAGAGCTGATTTAAGAGCGAGTCTTTTTACTTTTTTGTTAAGCTTAAAAGAATAATCTCTCGCTTTAGGGGCAAAAACAACACCGCCGCCGGTCCACTGAGGAGCTCTTATAGAACCTTGTCTAGCGTGACCAGTACCTTTTTGTCTCCAGGGTTTTCTTCCGCCGCCTCTTACCTCAGAACGAGTTTTTGTACCTTTCGTGCCTTGTCTTTGATTGGCGAGATACTGAACAACAGCCTGATGCATAACATGCTCATTTACCTCAACCGCGAAAATATTATCATTAAGTTCAATAGAACCAACTTCGCTTCCGCTCATATTTAAAACTTTAACATTTGCCACCGTTTATTCCTCCTTTCGTAAAGTAATAGCGTTAAGCTTTTACACTGTCTTTAATAACAAGTACAGAACCCTTGTTTCCGGGAACGGCGCCTTTAATGAGAATTAAATTCTTATCAGCGTCCGCACGGACAATTTCAAGGTTTTGAATAGTGACATTAACCGAACCCATATGACCTGGCATTTTTTTGCCTTTTTTAACTTTACCCGGCGTAGTGGCCGATGACAAAGAACCAAGACCTCTGTGATATTTTGAGCCGTGAGCCATAGGACCTCTGTGCTGATTATGCCTTTTAATAGCGCCTTGGAATCCTTTTCCCTTTGAGATGCCGCTTACATCAACCTTATCGCCCGCTGAAAAAACATCAGCCTTAATCTCAGAACCAACCTCATACTCATCAATATTATCAAGTCTGAACTCTTTCAAAACTTTAACAGGAGTAACTCCCGCTTTATCAAAATGACCTTTTGAAGGCTTATTAACATGTTTTTCCTTAATATCGCCAAAACCTACTTGAATAGCGGTATACCCATCATTCTCTTCTGTTTTCTTTTGTGTTACAACACAAGGTCCCGCTTCTAAAACTGTAACGGGAACTAAAATTCCGTTTTCGGTAAAAATCTGAGTCATACCAATTTTTTTAGCTATAATAGCTTTCTTCATTTTTTCGTACCTCCTAAACTCTACAGCGGATTGTCCCAAAAATAGGATAATCATTCTAGGCAAATATAAGGCGTACTTATATAAACCGTGATTTTACACTTATTTCATAATTTTTAAAGTAATATCAACACCAGCCGGCAAATCAAGACGTGTTAAAGCGTCAACAGTCTTAGCGGTGGGCATCAAAATATCAATCAATCTCTTGTGTGTTCTCATTTCAAACTGCTCTCTGGAATCTTTATACTTGTGAACAGCTCTTAAAATAGTAACAACTTCCTTCTTTGTAGGAAGCGGAATAGGCCCGCTGATTTTAGCGCCCGTCTTTTTAGCGGTCTCGATAATTTGCACCGCTGACTGGTCAATTAACTTATGGTCATAAGCTTTGAGACTGATTCTAATTTTTTGATTAGCCATAAAAAAAGTCCCCTCCTTTTCGCACTTTTTTGAATTACTCAGTACGACAAGCGGCGACTGCACATACACAATATTTAACACATATTACTCGCGCACACGAATAAATGAATTAAAAATATATTAAGCACAGTGACCTTGTCGCCCGGTTTCATGAACTGGACATCGCTCCGCGAAAAAACCTGTATAATTCTACAGCAACCTCTCGCTTCAACGCTCTTAATGTCACAACGATAGTATTATATCACTGTCGTTAAAATATGTCAATACTTTTTTTTATTTTATTAGATTTTTTTGTGAGTCTTTATTTAATCAAGGATTTTAACATATTTTTTAATGTGGAAACCTTAAAACAGTCTGTGATAATTAAAAATAAAATGTAAAAAAAACCGATTATAAAAATCCCCGACGGAACAGAAATAAGCTTATTTAATCCAATTAAATATTTCACAAAAACAGCTTTTGAGATTATACAACCACATAAAATGCAAAAAGATGGCTTTACAAACCACAATGAAATTTTAGGAATCAACCCTGTTTTTTTAATTATCTTGCGTATACATATAAAACTCACCGTTACAAGGCTTGTGAACCACCCAAATATAAAAGCGTGTATGCCATATCTCGGTATTAAAAAATAAATAAAAAATATATTTATAGCCGAGCTTAAAAGACTTGTTTTAAATATAAACACCTGCTCCCCAAGTCCATTTAATATACCCGAAAAAGTCACCTGTAAATATATAAATGGACAAGCCGTCCCTAAAAGGAAAAGGAGATTTCCAAGTTCAAATCTATTATAAATAAGCTCGCATAATTCGTTTGAATATGTAATAAATAACCCGCAAGTCCCTATGCCTATTATAGATGTAAAAGACATTGATTTTTTTAGCGTAATTATTATTCGCTTCGTGTTTTTTGTGGCGGACGCCTCAGAAAGCGCCGGAAGTAACGTTGTTGAGAGAGCGGTTAAAATAGAAGATGGAAACATTATAAGAGGCATGACCATACCGCTGAGCTCCCCATAAATTTCCATAGCGTTTTTTTGGCTTAACCCATATAACTGAAGCTTTTGAGGAATTAATATGTTCTCAACAGTCGAGAGAAAAGAACCTGTCATCCTGTTCGCCGTAAGCGGTATAGCCATAGCTAGAATCATCATATAAGTTGTTCTTACACTTATTGTGTTTTGGGAAAATAATTTTCGCGCTTTCTTAAAATGTTTATATGAGAGATATACATACACAAATGACGCTATCTCGCCAAGGCACATTCCAATTACAGCGGCGGCGGCGGCGAATTCCACTCCTTTTGGTATTAATATACCTGATAAAAAATATATTGTCAGCATTCTCACGCATTGCTCAAAAAATTGACTTACAGCAGGCGTTAGCGTTTCTCTAAGCCCAAAAAACCATCCTCTTATGCATGAGCCCGCCGCCATGAATGGAAAACAAAAACATATTAATTTTAATGAAAGTATCGCCCTTGTGTCTTTCAAAAAAAACACGCTTATATTTTCCGCCGAATAATATAAAATTACACTTAAAGTAAAAGCGATTAAAACAGATATAATTATTGAGTGAAAAAGCAATTTATTTATATTTCCATATTTACTCAAAGCATTTTCCTGCGCTGTCAATTTTGATACCGTTGTTGAAATTCCAGAGGACGATATACTCCAGGCTAACATATATATCGGTACAATAAGCTGGTATAGACCCATACCTTCCGAGCCTATTGTATTGGACATATAAACACGATATATAAAACCCAAAATTCGGGTTAATATTCCCGCTAAAGTAAGAATTAACGCTCCTTTTGCTATACTTTTTGTTTTCACTTGGTTTTCTCCCTTGTCTGTATAGTAAAAGTTTATTATTGATTTTAGTAGCATATGTATATTTTTTTATAAAATTTATAATCATATAAAATAAAACATTATTCAAAAAAATAATTCCCACACCATGTAAAAATAATTTTAACATCGCCTTATTTTGCTGTTTTCAAATTTATTGTATCAATTCACGAAATTTTTAGTGTCTCTGTACACAAAAAATACTCTTCCCGATAAAATCACGAAGAGTATTTCTTAATTAATAATATTCTTTTATAAAATATAGCCCTGACTAATCCTCACCAAATAATTTTTACACACGCTGAACATCCTCTTTTTCTTTATCAACAGGTATAACCTTATTTTGAGAACCTTCTTTGCTAATAGCTTTAGTAGGACATTTTTGAGTACAGATCCCACAGCTTACACATTTGCTGTAATCAATTTTAGCGAGGAAATTCTCAATATAAACAGCGTCAAACTTGCAATTCTTCTGACACAAAGTACAGCCTATACACCCAACAGAACAATTCGCTCGCACATTTTTACCATTGTCCTTTGAGTTGCATGAAACATGAACTTTACTTTTGTAAGGAATAATCTCAATAAGCTGTTTGGGACATACTGCGACACACTGTCCGCAGGCGGTACACTTTTCCTTATCAACAACAGCAACACCGTTTACAATAGAAATAGCGCCGAAATTACATGCCTTAACACAGTTGCCGTCGCCAAGACAGCCATAACTACAGCCTTTTGCACCTCCGGCCAAAGCATTTTCCATAGAACAGTCTTCCATTCCATAATAATTATATTTAGAAGAACTTACCTCGC
The DNA here is from genome assembly GCA_910579745.1 of uncultured Clostridia bacterium. GTDB lineage: Bacteria > Bacillota > Clostridia > Lachnospirales > CAG-274 > MGBC114079. Next base: position 5,051 of record CAJTVH010000069.1, read on the forward strand.
AATTACCATTACATTTAACAAAAGCTACCATTTTTTCAGTTTCCGAAGCCTCAAGACCCATAACAGCGGCGACTTTAGCGCCGACAGAGGCACCGCCGACAGGACAGCCGTTAGTTTTAGCCTTTCCCGAAACAACAGCCTCTGCAAAAGCGTCACATCCAGCGAAACCGCAGCCTCCGCAATTAGCTCCCGGAAGACATTCTCTTACAAGCGGAATACGTTCATCCTGCTCAACTTTAAATTTTACACCAGCGAAACCAAGACCCGCCCCAAAAAGAACACCAAGACCGCCGATACTTAAAACAGGATAAAGAATACTTTGAAATACATTTAACTCTTCATTCATCATCTATCCCTCCTACTATAAAAGACCTGAAAAACCTAAAAATGAAATTGACATAAGACCCGCCGTAATCAAAGCGATAGGAAATCCTTTTACAGCCGGAAGAATATTGTTTCTTTCAAGTCTTTCTCTTATGCCCGCGAAAAGAACAATCGCGAGAGTAAAGCCTAAAGCCGCTCCTACACCATAAACAAGAGAATACGCGAATTTCATTCCTATGGCTACTTTCCCCATAGCGTCAAGGTCTTGCATACTTGACACAGTAACTCCTAAAACGGCGCAGTTGGTAGTAATAAGAGGAAGATAAACCCCCAGCGCCTGATATAGAGTAGGAGAAGATTTTTTTATAAACATCTCAATAAATTGAACAAGAGAAGCGATTATCAAAATAAAGGCGATATTATATAAATATTGTAATTTTAATCGTATTAATACATAATTATATACAAGACAAGTCGCCGCCGAGGCTATAGTCATTACAAAAGTAACCGCTACGCCCATGCCAACCGCTGTCTCAACTTTTTTAGAAACACCGAGGAAAGGGCATATTCCTAAAAATTTAGATAATACAAAATTATTTACAAAAATCGCGCCTAAAAACAGCGTAATAAGATTTATTTCATCCATGTCCTTAACCTCCTTTAATTCTCACCTTTTATTTTTTTTATGAGTATCATAAGAAAAGCGAGAGTGAAAAACGCTCCCGGAGCGAGAATCATAATAATTGTATTAGGAAACGCCTCCGGAAGAATTGTAAGTCCAAAAACTGAACCATTTCCAAGCAGCTCCCTTACAATACCAATTACCCCTAAAGCGATTGTAAATCCAAGCCCCATGCCAACGCCGTCAAACATTGACGCTATAACACCGTTTTTAGAGGCGAAAGCCTCCGCGCGGGCAAGAATAATACAGTTTACTACAATAAGAGGAATAAAAAGCCCTAAAGAAGCGTTTAAATCAGGCAGAAACGCCTCTAAAAGCATTTGAATAATAGTAACGAAACTCGCTATAACAACAATATACGCCGGAATTCTTATTTGGTCCGGTATAAATTTTCTTATTAAAGAAATAACCATATTTGAGCACATAAGAACAACCATTGTCGAAAGACCCATGCCGATACCATTTATAGCGCTTGTAGTAACCGCCAAAGTAGGACACATACCAATTACCTGAACAAAGGTCGGGTTATCATCGATTATGCCGTTTTTTAAAATTTTTAATGGATTCATTATTAAGCCCCTCCCTTGCTTTTAGAATTTGTCGCGCTTGACTTTGAATCGACATCTTCATCTGGAGAAAACGTTAATTTCGCTTCTCCGCCATTTTTAATCACATTGTCATAAAAATCAGACGCCGTGTTAACAGCGTTCGCTATCGCGTTAGAAGTAATTGTCGCTCCTGTTATCGCCTGAATTTCATCATCTTTCGGCGAATCGCCTTTAGTAACATTCACTTTGCCGGACTTATCGGTAAATTGACTTACCCATTTAGGCTGGTCTTTCCATTTCTCTTTGGCGTTCGCTCCAAGACCCGGTGTTTCCCCATGAGATAAAATATCAACACCACTGATAACGCCGTCTTTTGTGATACCAATCATTAAATTTAATCCCGTACTAAAACCTTTTGTTGAAACCTCAAAGGTACACCCCACAGGGTTTCCGCTTTCATCAATACCCTCCGTATAACTCTTTATAACGCTGTAATCCTTATTATTATTTTCTTGTTCCTTATTAAAGCTTTTCGCGTCCGGAAGCACCTTCTTCATAGAATCCTCTTTCGCCTTTGCCTTAACATCAGCGATGGTGTCTTTCGTGGCGATATTAACAGCGCCTAAAAGGCCGGCGGCGATAACAGTTACAATAAGAAGAACAATGCCGGGTTTTATAATATCTTTGCTCATTTCGCTTTACCCCCTCCAAATATTCTTGGTTTAGTATATCTGTCAATCAAAGGTACGGCAAGATTCATAATAAGTATTGAGTATGAAACGCCCTCAGGGTATCCTCCATAAACACGTATAAGGGACGTTAGAATACCGCATCCTATACCCATTATAATCTGACCTATCGAAGTAACGGGAGAAGAGCTGTAATCCGTAGCCATAAAAAACGCTCCAAGCATAAGACCGCCGATAAATATTTCGTAATAAGGAACTCTGCCGAAAGCCCATGTTAAAATAAATACAGTGGCTATATATGTAACTGGAATTCTCCATGAGATAACTTTACGAAATAAAAGATACAGCCCTCCCAAAATAAGAGCGACAGCGCAAGTCTCACCTATACACCCGCCGACATTCCCGAAAAGGGCGTTTAAAATATCGTTCGCCTCTGGTACAAAAGCCCCGCCGCTTTTCACAACCGCTAAAGGAGTCGCGTAAGAAGTAGCGTCAACAGTATGAGCAGATACCCCAAATAATTCCATAAAAGAATTTAAACCTGTCGGCTGAGTAAAATTAGTCATATCTGTTGGATACGAGGCGAGTAAAAAAGCCCTCGCCGCCAAAGCCGGGTTAATAAAATTCTGCCCTATGCCCCCAAAAAGCTGTTTAGCCACGACAATAGCGAAAAATCCGCCCACAATGGGAAGCCATAAAGGAGAAGACGACGGAAGATTCATAGCGAGCAAAAGTCCCGTAACAATAGCGGATAAATCATGTACAGTAATTTTTTGCTTAGTAATTTTTTGAAACAAAGCCTCAAAAGAGACACAGGACACTATAGAAACCGCGATGATTAAAAGCGCCTCTAACCCGAAGGCCCAAATTCCCATAATCGCGGCGGGAGTTAAAGCTATAATAACATCTCTCATTATCGTACTTGTCGAATCTTTAGAACGAATATGAGGAGTTGACGACACAGTATATTTAGAATTATCCATTATTCAGTCCCTCCGTTTACTTCTTTTTTTTCATAGCCATAACAGTTCGTTTCGTTACTCTTATAGATTGGGCGAGATGCCTTTTAGCCGGACAGACATAAGAGCACGAACCGCATTCGATACAATCAAGACCATGATTTTTCTCAAATTTCTCATAATCATTCGCTATAATATCGCCGTTCAGCTCAAGAGGCATAAGACCCATAGGACAATGCGCCACACACTTTCCGCATCTGATACAGTTGCTTTCTTCAGGAAGTTCCGCTTCCTCTCTTGTAAGGCATAAAATAGCTGAGGAAGTTTTTATTAAAGGAACGTCAAGAGAATACACAGCGACGCCCATCATAGGTCCCCCCGCGATAACCTTGGCTGGTTCCTCAGCAAATCCCCCTGTCATCTCAATAAGCTCTCTAAAACTCATACCAAGCCGAACTTGATAATTTCCTGGATTTTTAACCGCCCCGCCAGATAAAGTAACAATTCTTCTCATAAGAGGACGGTCTTTAACAACCGCTCTTTCAATAGCGAGAATCGTATCAACGTTATCAACAATACACCCAACGTCCGCCGGAAGTTTTCCAGAAGGAACTTCTCTTTTTGTAACGGCGTAAATCATCTGTTTTTCAGAACCTTGAGGATATTTTTTCTGTAGAATAACTACTGAGATGTTAGATATACCTTTTGACGCGCGGATTAAAGCCTCAATAGCGTCTGGCTTATTATTCTCAACAGCTATATATCCTTGAGCCTCTGGATGTATTTTAAGAACTATTTCAAGACCTTTAATAACTCTGTCGGTTTTTTCAAGAAGAACACGATGGTCAGTTGTAAGATACGGCTCACATTCAGCGGCGTTCACGATTATAGAATCAATTTTTTTATCAGGACCCGGGTTTAATTTTATATGAGTTGGAAATCCCGCTCCGCCAAGACCGACAATACCAGCTTTTTTAACTTTCTCAATAATTTTTTCTTTTGAGAATCCCTCATAATCTGTATCTTTTCCAAGAGAAGGATCTTCCTCAAATTTACCGTCATTTGTAATAATAATGGCGTTCGACATAGAACCCCCAGGAGTAAGAACCGGTTTAATCTCTTTAACAACCCCCGAGACCGAAGCGTGAATCGGCGCCGAAACAAAAGCCCCGCTTTCAGCGATCTTTTGCCCGAGCAAAACCCTGTCCCCTTTGGCGACAATAGGCTCGCATGGCGCTCCAATATGCTGACTCATTGGAACAACAATATCAGAACCCTCTTCTGGCATTAAAATCTCAATAGGCCGTTTGTTTGTAAATTCCTTTGAGTCAGGTGGATGAACGCCACGCTTAAAAGTTAATGCTTTCATTTTTTCAACCTCCTTAAAAAAGACTTTCATATATACATAATAATATATATGAAAAAAAAGTACAAGATTTGATAATATTTAAACAAATGAACAAACACTTAATTGTTTAGTCTCAAAATAATAAAATTGTTTGTACAAATTTTAATAAAAAATATAACTTTATTACAGCCCGCATGATAACTTAACAGCCATTATTAAAAATATATAAATAGCGGTTATAGTAAAAGTTTTGCGTCACATTATAACAAAAAAAATATTAAAAAAATCAAAAAAAATAAAATAAATGTGTTTTTTCTTTCTTTTATTTTTTTGATTTTTCGCTCATATTATAGTTTTCATATATATTATGAAAATAACTTATTTAAAATTCTATATTTTTGTATTTTTACGTACATCTTTTAAGTTAAAAATTTTTTAAAATAAAATTTTTTGTATTAATAAAAGACAAAAAAAACAATATTTTTTTTTATTTTTTGTTAATAATTTCTAAAATTTTGTACTTTTTTGTCTAATATATAACAATCTTGAAATTTAAACTACAATTAGCTTATCAATTACAATGTAGAGCTAATAAAAATTATTTTATTCAAAATTTTAAAAGCTCTTTTCAGTTTAGTTTTCTTTACTCTTTCGGCTCTTACAGTCAATCAGCTTGAAAACACAAAGAGCCTTTTAACTAAAATTTTAGTAAAAGGCTCTCATAAAACTTTTTTTATTATAGCGATTCGCAAAATTTTTAACATGAGTCAATAAAATACTTCCTTAATAATACGCGAAAAAATCAATATTTGCGAGGTTTTTAAGCATATCACCTTTTTGATAAATTAAAATCAAATACTATTTTTTACAAACTATTTCCGTGTTAAGAAAATTCCAATGATTGCTCCAACAAAGATAATAGGCGCTACTCTAACAAACAGCCATTCAAATGAGTGAAAAGCCACTCCAAGAAAAGCGGTTTCGGGGGCACTATAATTCCACCCCAAGTAAGAACTTTCTAATTCCAATAAAATTGCAAAAACTATTATTATGATTGCGCATAACGAAATAAGCGACCAATGAATAATTTTTCTTCTCGTGGTTTTCCTTTGTGCCAGTTGCAAATTTA